>NZ_JBHVIV010000006.1:0-165499 GCF_042799475.1 Kitasatospora sp. NPDC057692
GCCCCGGCCCGGCCGGTGCTGACGGCGGCCGTCGGGCAGCTCGGCGGAGCGCCGGCCGCGCCGCCGGCCCGGGCGGCCGAGCGGCAGCGTCCGCGTCCGGCGGTCTCCCCGGCCCCGCGTCCGCAGGGCTTCAGCTTCTTCGGCCGCGGCTCCGGCGCGGCGGTCCGCCCGGCGGCTCCGGCGCCGGCCGTGCGCAGCGTCGCGGAGCTCGGCGAGCGCGCCGACCTGGCGGACGTGGTCGGCGACGAGGCGGTCGCGGCCCAGGCGCAGGAGCAGGCCGAGGCCCAGGAGCAGGCGCAGGCTCAGCTGCAGAGCCGGGAGCAGGAGCGGACGGCGGCGCGGGCGGCCGAAGCGGAGGCGGAGACCCGGGTGCTGCCGCTGGTCGGCGACGCGGACCCCGAGGTGGTCGACCTGACCCCGCACGACGAGACCGAGCAGATCGAGGTCCCGGAGCTGCGCGCCTCGCGCTGAGGCGGCGGCCGGCCGGGGAGCGGCGCCGGGTGGACGGGGACGTCCGCCCGGCGCCGTTCGCGTTCCCGCCGGACGGCCGGTCCGGGAACGACGCGGCGCCCGCCCCGCCGGGTGGCGGAACGGGCGCCGGAACGGCACGGCGTGCCGGAGCGTCAGATCTGGACGCCGAAGTCCTGGGCGATGCCGGCCAGGCCGGAGGCGTAGCCCTGGCCGACCGCGCGGAACTTCCACTCGGCGCCGTTGCGGTAGAGCTCGCCGAAGATCATGGCGGTCTCGGTGGCGGCGTCCTCGGAGAGGTCGTAGCGGGCGATCTCGGCGCCGCCGGCGGAGTTCACCACGCGGATGTAGGCGTTGCGGACCTGGCCGAAGTTCTGCGACCGGGCGACGGCGTCGTAGATCGAGACCGGGAAGGTGATCCGGGCGGCCTCGGCCGGCAGCGAGGCGAGGTTGACGTTGATCGCCTCGTCGTCGCCGGCGCCCTCGCCGGTGCGGTTGTCACCGGTGTGGACGACGGTGCTGTCCGGGGTGCTGGTGTTGTTGAAGAAGACGAAGTGGCTGTTGGACAGCACCTTGCCGTCCGCGTTCAGCACGATCGCGCTGGCGTCCAGGTCGAACTCGGCACCGGTCGTGGTGCGGACGTCCCAGCCGAGGCCGACGGTGACCGCGGTCAGGCCGGGGGCCTCCTTGGTCAGCGAGACGTTGCCACCCTTGGAGAGGCTCACTGGCATGGTGTGTGCTGTCCCTTCGATTGCTTGTTGCCGGGGATAACGCGGGAACCGCAGGAGTTGGTTCCGCGCGGCCGGGGCTTTTCCGTCACCGGCACGATTTCGGGTATTCCCACGTCAGACCCGTCGGAACCGGCCCTGGAGCTCCCAGATCGCCGGATTGTCGGCGAGGTCGGGGTGCATGTCGAAGAGGTCGGCGAGGGTGTCCTGGAGGAAGTCGCGGGCCTCGCGGCGCAGATCGGCGTGGCGCACCACGGCGGGCGGCTCGTCGGGCAGCCAGGTGGCGGTGACCTCGACCCAGTTGAAGCGGCGGGCGAACCGCAGCAGTTCGGTGTTCTGGGTGAAGTCGAGGTCGGCGGTCTGCACCCGGGCCGCGCGGCCGCCGGCCGGGTCGCGGTCGAGTTCCTCGACGATGTCGCAGAGCGCCCAGGCGAAGTCCAGCACCGGGACCCATCCCCAGGCTGTGGACAGGTCCGCGCCCTCGGCGTCCAGGTAGACGTCGCCGCAGAACAGGTCGTACCGCAGTTCGCGCACGCCCGCGGTCCGGTAGTCGGTCTGCGGGGGGTCGGGGAAGCGGTTGGAGAGGGAGTAGCCGAGCTCGATCACACAGGCCATTGTCGGGGTTCTCCGGTCCTGGCCGGATAACCGGGTGACCGGCGCGGCCCGGCGCGGGATGATGGGCGCATGCCCGAGCCCATTCGCGTCCGGGGATCGGTGGTCGTCCCCGACGCCGAGCTCGTCTGGCGCTTCTCCCGTTCCTCCGGCCCCGGTGGCCAGCACGTGAACACCTCCGACACCCAGGTCGAGCTCCGCTACGACCTGGCGGCCTCCGACGCGCTGCCCGAGGTGTGGAAGCAGCGCGCCCTGGAGCGGCTGGCGGGGCGGCTGGTGGACGGCCGGGTGCTGGTGGTCAGGGCCTCCGAGCACCGCTCGCAGTGGCGCAACCGGGAGGTCGCCGCGGCCCGGCTGGCCTCGCTGCTGGGCGAGGCGACCGCGCCGCCGCCGAAGGCGCGCCGGGCGACCAGGCCGAGCCGGGGCATGGTCGAGCGGCGGCTCTCCAACAAGCGGCACCGCTCCGAGCTGAAGCAGGGACGGCGCTCCCCGCGCGGCGAGGGGTAGCGCGGGCGCGCGGCTTCAGCCCAGGGCGCGGTAGCCGCCGCGGAAGTACAGCAGCGGGCGGCCGCCCGGGTCGGGCACCGTCGCCTCCAGCACCCGGCCGAGCAGCAGGGTGTGGTCACCGGCGGCTATCCGCTGCTCGGTGCGGCACTCGACGGTGGCGAGCGCGCCGTCGATCAGCGGGGCTCCGCTGAACGGGCCGCGGTGGTGCGGGGCGTCGGCGAACAGCAGCCGGTCGCTGAGCCGCCCCTTCATGGCGAACCGCGAACCGAGGGCCTTCTGCTCCTCCGTCAGCAGCGAGACCGCCCAGGTGTCGGCCCGGGAGAGCACCTCGTCCATCCGGGAGTCCTCCCGGACGGAGATCAGGACCAGCGGAGGCTCCAGCGAAACGGAGAGGAAGGACGTGGCGGTCATGCCGACGTCCTCGCCGTCGTCCGGGTCGTGGACGGTCACCAGGCTCACACCGGAGGCGAGCTGGGAGAGCGCCGCCCGGAACTCGTCGGGGGTCGCTTGGGTGGCAGCTTCGGGCTGCGGGGACGGGTACACGTACCGCACGGTAGCCCGCGACCGGGGGAAGCGACATCGGGCCCTGGTCGTAGGACCAGCGGCGCAGCGCCGTTCGGCCCGCCGAAGCATTGAAAAGGTTACGGTCCGCGTCCGGCCTCACTCGCAGGAGTGAAGGGGACGGGCTGCCCGGCGGTCAGCCGGCTACAGCGCGCGGCCCATGCGACCGACCACGGGAAATGTTCCGATGAGGCCTGATGTCCAGGTATGGGACGGATGAACTGATTAAGGGCGCATTAGTCTTGTGTGATTTAAGTCACAAGTGCTGACCTATTGCTGACCGAGCGTGCCGAACGCTGTGCTCCCTGTGATTCAGTTCTTCTGGCAATCGGACGATAACCAATCAAGACCTATCCGAAGCAGCCGGGGAGCCCCCGCATGGAAGCCGAGTCGGAGCCGTACGTCCGTCTCGCGACCCTCCGCACCTTGCACCGGGTCGTGGCGGACCTCAACGCTGCCCGCAGCCTGGCGGGCACGCTGCAGGCCGTGGTCGAGGGCGCGGTGCACGGACTCGGTTTCGACGCCGCCGCGGTCAGCCTGGTGCGGCCGGACGGCGACCTCGTGGTGGCGGCCGTCTGGGAGCTGGAGGAGAGCGCCATGGGCGGGCCCTCCGTCCTGCTCGGCCAGGTCGGCTCCCGCGAGTCCTGGGACCGGCTGCTCGGCGTCAGCGACCACTGGGGCACCCTGCGCTTCCTCCCCTACGACCGCGGCTGGGCGGTCGCCAGTGACATCCCGCGCTGGATCGGGGACGGTCCGATGCCCGTCTACGCCAACGACTGGCACCCCGCCGACGGCCTGCTCGCCCCGATGTACAGCGCCGGCGGCGACCTGCTCGGCGTCCTCTCGGTGGACCGCCCGCGCAGCGGCAAGCGGCCCGGCGCCTGGACCCGCGAGGCCCTGGAGATGTTCTCCCTGCAGGCCTCCATCGCGATCGGCAACGCCCGGCTGCGCGCCGAGATGCAACGCGCGCTGGCCCGCCTGGAGAAGGAGCAGCAGGCACTGCGGGCCAGCGAGGAGAGCTTCCGCCAGGCCTTTGAGTACGCCCCCAGCGGGATGGCCATCACCGAACTGCACGGCGCCGGGCGGGGTCAGCTGACCCGGGTCAACGACGCGCTCTGTCGCCTGCTCGGCCGCCCCCGGGCGGTGCTGCGCCAGCAGAGCTTCGCCGACCTCGTCCACCCGGACGACCGGGCGCTGCTGGAGCGCACCAGCGCCGAGAGCGGCCGGGCGGAACTGCGGCTCTCCCGCCGGGACGGCGGCTACCAGTGGGTCTGCCTGCGGAACTCGATCGTGGCCGACGCCGCCGAGGGTCCGAGCTTCCTGCTCACCCACGTCGAGGACATCGAGGACCGCAAGCGGCACGAACTCCAGCTCGCCCACCGGGCCAGCCACGACGCGCTCACCGGCCTGCCGAACGGCGCGGAGCTCAAGGCCCGGCTGGGGCGCCGGCTCTGCGCGCTCCCGCAGACGGCCGCCGCCGGGCACCAGGCCGGGCCCGCCGAGGCCGGCCACGGGGGCGGCGGACACGGCGGCGCGGCGTACGGGAGCACGGCGTACGGGGGCACCGGGCACACCGGGTACGGCGCCGACGGTTTCGGCGGGTACCCGGAGAGCCTGTTCGGCGACTCCTACCGCCCGGCCGGCGGCCAGGACCCGGAGGCGGCGCACGGCCGCGGCCTGCCGGACGGCTACCCGGCGCCCGGCACCGACGGCGCGCCGGGCGGCCCGAACGGCTGCGGGGACCACGTGCACGCGGTGGTCCCGGCCGACCACGGCCCCGGCGGGGAACTGCGGTCCGGCCCGTTCCGCTCAGGCGCGGCGGCGGCGGCCGCCGCCGTCGAGAAAGGGCTGGCGGTGCTCTTCTGCGACCTCGACGGCTTCAAGTCGGTCAACGACCGCTTCGGCCACAACGCCGGTGACGCCGTCCTGGTCGAGGTCGCCCGCCGGCTCAGCGCGGCGGTGCGCGACGGCGACACGGTGGCCCGGCTCGGCGGCGACGAGTTCGTGGTGCTCGCCGACGGCATCGGCCGCGACGAGGCCAAGGACCTCGCCCACCGGCTGCGCAACGCGATCATCCCGCCGATGCGGATCGACGGACGGGCGATGCGGGTCGGCGTGAGCCTGGGCATCGGCTGGGCCGGGTGCGGGATGAGCACCGAGGAGGTCCTGCACACCGCCGACGAGCGGATGTACGACGAGAAGCGGGCCCGCGGCGGCGCGGTGCGCGGGGCCCGCGGCGAGCGCTCGCACCGGCGGGCCGGGTAGCGGTTCGGGGCGGGGCTACTCGCGGGTCGTCAAGGGGCCTGTCCGGGGCGTGCGCGGCGGCAGGTAGGGTTCCGGGGTACGAGCGACCACGACCAGCGCCGGCGGCACGGCAGCCCGGCGGCGCGACCGCGATGGGGGAGTTGACCACCGTGACCACCGCCGGCAGCAGCGGAGCGCCCCAGGACCCGGAGGGCGGCGCCCCGCAGGAAGACGATCCGTTCGGCTACCTCTACCGTCCGGCCGACGGCGGCTCGGGTCAGCAGACCGAGCCTCAGCAGGGCGTGCCGCGCACGTCGTACAACCGCCCGATGGAGGTCGGCCGCGCCCAGTACGGCCAGCAGCCCCGGCCGCAGCAGCCGTACCCGCCGCAGCAGCAGCCCGGCTACCCGCAGGCCCAGCCGCCCCAGCAGCCGTACCCGCCGCAGGGCGACTTCGGCGCGGCCCCGACCCAGCAGACCCGCTACGCCGAGCACTCCCGCCCGCAGCCGGGCGAGGAGCGGCCGCCGAGCGGCGGCCGGAGCAAGGGCGCGGTGATCGGGGCGGTGGCCGTGGTCGCGGCCGTCGCGATCGGCGCCGGCATCGCCCTGTCCGGGGACCCGGACAAGGACAAGGACGACAAGGACGCCAAGGGCGGGAGCACGGCGAGCGCCCCGGCCACCCCGGGCGGCGCCACCGGCACCGCGAGCCCGAGCGGCTCCGCGTCGGCGACCCCCTCGGCGAGCGCCTCGGCCGGGCCGGGCACCGTGGACGCGAGCCAGTTGCAGGCCCAGAACGCGCCGGTCGGCAACACCGTCAAGGGCACCAAGTCGGCCGACGGCAGCTACCTGACGCTCAACCCGGGCGGCACCATCACCTGGACCGGCGACGTGCCGGCGGCCGGGACCTTCAAGTTCACCGTGCACTTCAACAACCCGGGCGCCGACACCAAGGCGATCGCGGCGGTGAACGGCAAGGACTGGCCGGGCGGACTCGGGCTCAAGAACTACTCGCCCGGCAAGGACCCGGCCTCGTCCTGGTACACCAGCTACATAACCCCGCCGCTGCAGGCGGGCAGCAACACGATCGTGCTCTCGCTGGCACCGGGCAGCCCCACGGTCCTGGTGGACCAGGTGACGCTGGAGGCGGCGGGCTAGAGGCCCCGGCCGCCCCGGTCCCGGACGCACGACGGCCGCCCGTTCCCCCGAGGGGGGCGGGCGGCCGTGTCGTGGGCGGGCGGGGTCAGACCGCCGCGATCGGGGCGAAGCGGTCGCCGCCGGTGATCCACTCGCCGCGGCGCATCACGGCGACCAGGTCGTAGCTCGCGGAGTCGACGACGGCGAGGTCGGCGAGCTTGCCGGGCTCCAGGCTGCCGACCTGGTCGGCGAGGCCGAGCAGCCGGGCCGGGACGGTGGAGAGCGACTCCACGGCCTGGTTGAGGCCGAGGCCGTTGACCGTGACCGAGCGCTTGAACGCCACGTCCAGGGTGAGCGTCGAGCCGGCGATCGCGCCGCCCTCGACCAGGCGGGCGACGCCGTCCTTGACCTCGACCTGGAGCGGGCCGAGCGGGTAGAGGCCGTCGCCCATGCCGGCCGCGCCCATGGCGTCGGTGATCAGGGCGACCCGGGAGGCGCCGGCGGTGCCGTAGGCGAGGTCGAGCACGGACGGGTGCAGGTGGACGCCGTCGTTGATCAGCTCGACGGTCACCCGCTCGTCCTCCAGCAGCGCCACGATCGGGCCGGGCGCGCGGTGGGCGATGCCGGGCATCGCGTTGAAGAGGTGGGTGGCGACCGTGGCGCCGGCCTCGATGGCCTCCAGCGTCTTGGCGTAGTCCGAGTCGGTGTGGCCGACGGCGGCGATCACGCCGAGGTCGGCGAGCATCCGCACGGAGTCGAGGCCGCCGGGGAGTTCGGGTGCCAGGGTGACCATCCTGGCATGGCCGCGGGCGGCGTCGACCAGCTTGCGCACCAGCGCCGGGTCGGGGTCGCGCAGCAGGTCCGGGCGGTGGGCGCCGCAGCGGTTGTGCGAGATGAACGGGCCCTCGAAGTGGATGCCGGCGAGGACGCCGTCCTCGACGAGCTCGGAGAGCACGGCCGCCTGGCGGGTCAGGTCGTCGATCTCGCCGGTCACGGTGGAGGCGACCGTCGTGGTGGTGCCGTGTTCGAGGTGGGTGCGGGCGACCTTGAGGGCCTCCTCGGCGATGCCGGAGGCGTAGGACGCGCCGCCGCCGCCGTGCACGTGCAGGTCGACGAAGCCCGGGACGACGGTGTACCCGGTGAGGTCGAGGTCGCCGGGCGTGGCGGAGCCGCCGAGACCGGAGATCCGGTCGCCCTCGACGGCGAGGCGGTCGCCCTCGACGACGCCTCCGGGCAGGACCAGCCGGGCGCCGGCCAGAGCGAGTCGGTCCGCGGTCACGCGGTCACCTCCATGGAGAGCAGATCCCAGGCGAGCAGGCCCGCGCCCAGTGACGCGGCGGTGTCTTTGAGCATGGCGGGTACGACCTCGGGGGGCATCTGGAAGGTCAGCCGCTCGGTGACCGCCGCCCGCAGCGGGGTGAAGAGGGTGTCCCCGGCCTCGGCCAGCCCGCCGCCGACGATGATCCGGGACGGGTCGAGCAGGCTCTGGGCGAGGACGATGCCGTCGGCCAGCGCCTCCACCGCGTTCTGCCAGACCGCGATCGCGCGCGGGTCCCCGGCGTCCACCGCGACGGCGCAGGATGCCGCGTCGGCGTCGGGGTCGCCCACGGCCTCGGCCCAGGCGCGGGAGACGGCGGAGGCGGAGGCGAGGGTCTCCAGGCAGCCGCGGGCGCCGCAGCCGCACTGCGGTCCGCCTGGGCGGACCACCACGTGGCCGATCTCGCCGCCGAAGCCGTGGGCGCCCGCCTCGATCCGGCCGTCGATGCCGATGGCGCCGGCGATGCCGGTGCCGAGGGCGATGAACAGGAAGCGCCCCACGCCCCTGCCGCTGCCGAGCCGGCCCTCGGCGAGGCCGCCGGTGCGCACGTCGTGGCCGAGCGCGACCGGCATCGCGCCGCCGTCCGCGGAGGACAGCCGCTCGCCCAGCAGCTTGCGCAGCGGCAGGTCGCGCCAGCCGAGGTTGGCGGAGAAGACCGCGATGCCGTGCTTCTCGTCGATCGTCCCCGGGACGGCGACGCCCGCCGCGAGGGGCGCGACGCCGAAACGGCTGCGGCCTTCGTCCGCCAGATCGGCGGCGAAGTCGAGGATGGCGGCGACCACGGCGTCCGTGCCGTGCTCCCGCCCGGTCGGGCGGCGTGCTTCGAACAGCACGGAGCCGTCCTGGGCGAGCAGCGCGGCCTTCATGCCGGTGCCCCCCACATCGAGTGCGATGACGTGCTTCACGGAGGACAGTTTCCCTTGGTCGGGTCTAAGAGGTCTAGTCCAGTTGTCGGATTGGTCTGGTCCATAGGGGTGAGCTTTGTCGCAGAAGCATGTGGTGTGCGGCACTTTGCACGAGCCCCCGGGCGGGGGTCGGGAGGTCGGATCCGCCGGTTTTGTTGCGCGGTGTGCAACAAATCCCGCACTTCGATAACTACCCGGCGCCAGGGCGTCGGAGATGTGGACCGCCGCGTGCCCGGTTTGGCAGCCTTGCGGCCTCCCCCCGGCCGGATCCCTTCCCCCCGATCCGGTCCGTTCCACCCCAGGATCCCCCTCGAAGGCGGTACCCGCGTTGGACAGACGCGCCCAGGTCCCCACCCGGTTGTTCGGCGTCGCGCTGGCCGGCGCCCTGGCCGGAGCACTGGTGCTCACCGGCTGCGGCGGCCAGGGCGACGGCCCGGTCACCCTCCGGCTGGTCGCGGCCGACTACGGCGAGAGCGCGGACACCAGCTCCAAGCTGTACTGGGACGACCTCGCCCGCCGCTTCGAGGCCGCCAACCCGGGCATCAAGGTGGACGTCGAGGTGGCGAGCTGGACCGACATCGGCAAGCGGGTCGACGAGCTGGTGAAGAGCGGCAAGTCGCCCGACCTGCTGCAGACCGGCGGCTTCGCCGACCAGGCCGCCGCCGACCGGCTGTACCCCGCCGCCGACGTGCTGTCCCTGGAGACCCAGGCCAACATCATCGACTCGTTCTCGCACGCGGGGCAGGTGCTCGGCACGCAGTACGGCATCCCGTTCGTCTCCTCCTCCCGGGTGCTCTTCTACAACAAGGCGATGTTCCAGAAGGCCGGCATCGCCCAGCCGCCGACCACCTGGAACGAGCTCAAGGCCGCCGCCGAGAAGATCAAGGCCAAGGTTCCGGGCGTGGTGCCGTACGGGCTGCCGCTCGGGCCCGAGGAGGCGCCCGCCGAGTCGATGCTCTGGACGCTGAGCGGCGGCGGCAGCCTCTCCGACGACGTCGGCAACTACACCATCGACAGCACCCAGAACCAGGCCACCTTCGGCTGGCTGAAGTCCAACCTGGTCGCCACCGGCCTCACCTACCCCGAGCCCGGCAAGATGAACCGCACCCCGGTGTTCAGCGACTTCGCGGCCGGCAAGGTGGCGATGCTCAACGGGCACCCGACGCTGCTGCGGATGGCCACCAACGGCAAGATCGACTTCGGGACGGCGCCGATCCCCAAGAAGGACGGCCTGGCGAAGACCGGCAGCCTCGGCGTGGCCGACTGGATGATGGCGTTCAAGGCCAACGGGCACCGCAACGAGATCCGGACGTTCCTGTCCTTCGTCTACGGCAAGGACAACCAGCTCAAGTTCGACGAGACCTACAACCTGCTGCCGGTCACCCAGGACGCCTTCGACGCGATGACCAAGGACCCGAAGCACGAGGACCTCAAGCAGTTCGCGGCCGGGCTGGGCAGCAACGCGAGCTTCTACCCGTTCGGCGACCCGGCCTGGGCGGAGGTCTCCAACCGGATCAAGGCCGGCATCGGGGCGGCGGTCACCGCCGAGCCCAAGCCGGTGCTGGAGGACCTCCAGCAGGCGGCGGTGAAGGAGGCGGCCCGGATCCGCAAGTGAATCCGGGCCGGGCGGGCGTCGGGGGGCGTCAGTAGGTGATCGTGTAGACCTTGCGGAGCGTCTCGTGGACGGTCCAGGTGGTGCGGTCGCCCGCCCGGAGCACCCCGCAGTCGCCCGGGCCGAGCTCCAGCACCGGGCCGCCGTCGACCGCGACGGTGGCCCGGCCGCTCAGCACCACGAACACCTCGTCCGCCTCGACGTCGGTGGCCACGCCCGGGGTGATCTGCCAGATGCCGGTCTCCCCGGCGGCCGACCCGGTGAGCACCAGGCCGGACACCTCCGGGGCGCCGGAGACGATCTGTGCCGGGTCGAGCGGGTCGGCGACGAGTTCCGCGGTCGGGACGTGCAGGCTGAAGGCGGCGGTCGGGATGCTGGTCATGGGGGTGACGCTAGTCGCGGGGCCGCGGCCGCACAGGACGCAGAGTGTGTCGGGTCCCCGGGGGAGAATGACACTCCGTAGTGACGGACGGAGGTGGGCCCGGATGGGCGCGGACGACGAGGCGGCACGGGAACCGGGTGCGCCCGGAGCCCTGGACGAGCGGGACCGGGCCGTGCTGGAGCTGGAGGGCCGCTCCTGGCGGACGGCCGGTGCCAAGGAGCGCGCCGTCCGGGAGGAGCTGGGGCTCTCCAGTACCCGGTACTACCAGCTGCTGAACGCACTGCTGGACCGGCCGGAGGCGCTGGCGCACGCGCCGGTGCTGGTCAACCGGCTGCGCCGGGTCCGGGACGCCCGCCGGATGGCACGCCAGGCACGCCGGGGCGGGTCCGGGTCCGACGGGTGACCCCCGGCCGGGGTGGGTACGGTGCCAGGCATGGGTCTTGCCGACATGACGCGACCGCTGACGGATGCCGGGCGCGCGGGGCTGGCGGCGCTGCTCGACGCGCCCCGGGACGCCGTGATCGCCCTCGACTTCGACGGGACGCTCGCCCCGATCGTCCCCGACCCCAGCCGGGCCCGGGCGCACCCGGGCGTGGCGCCCGCGCTGCGCGCGCTGGCACCGCGGGTCGGCGCGGTCGCGGTGGTGACCGGCCGCCCGGCCGCCCTGGCCGTGGAGTACGGCGGGCTCGCCGGGCTCGACGGGGTGGTGGTGCTCGGGCACTACGGCGCGGAGCGCTGGGAGGGCGGCGAGCTGACCGCGCCGCCGCCGCACCCGGGCGTGGCCGCGGTCCGCGAGCGGCTGCCGCGGGTGCTGGCGGCGCTCGGCGCTCCGGAGGGCACCTGGGTGGAGGACAAGGGCCGCTCGGTGGCCGTGCACACCCGGCGCACGGCCGAGCCGGCCGCCGCGTTCGAACTGCTGCGCGGGCCGATGGACGGGCTGGCGGCCGAACACGGGCTGGTGGTGGAACCGGGCCGGCTGGTGCTGGAGCTGCGGCCGCCGGGGGTGGACAAGGGGGCGGCGCTGACCGGGCTGCTGCGCGAGCGCGGCGCCCGTTCGGTGCTCTACGCGGGCGACGACCTCGGGGACGTCCCGGCCTTCGCGGCGGTGGAGCGGCTGCGCGGGGAGGGCCTGGCCGGGCTGCTGGTGTGCAGCGGCGCGGTCGGCGACGTCCCGGACGCGCCGGTGCGCGAGCTCGCCGACCGGGCGGACCTGGTGGTCCCGGGCCCGGCCGGCGTGGTGGAACTGCTCGGCGCGCTGGGGGAGGAGCTCAGCGCAGGGCGTTGAGCTGGTCGAGGAACCACTGCTGGGGAGGCAGCGCCGTCGCGGCGGCGGCCAGCCGCTTGGTGCGGTCGGCGCGCTCCCCGGCCGGCATGGTGAGCCCGGCGTGCAGCGCCTCGGCGGTGGCCACGACGTCGAACGGGTTGACGCTCAGCGCGTCCTCGCCGAGTTCGGCGTGCGCGCCGGCCTCCCGGGAGAGCACCAGTGCGCAGCCCCGGTCGGAGACCACCGGGACCTCCTTGGCGACCAGGTTCATGCCGTCCCGGATCGGGTTGACCAGGGCCACGTCGGCCATCCGGTAGGCGGCCAGCGAGCGCGGGAAGTCGTCGTCGACGTGCAGGATCAGCGGCTTCCAGCCGGGTGTGGCGAACTCCGCGTCGATCTCGGCGGCGAGCGCCCGCACCCGGTCGGTGTAGGCCCGGTACTCGGCGAGGTCGGTGCGGGACGGGTAGGCGAAGGCGATGTGCACCACCCGGTCGTGCCACTCGGGGCGGGTGCGCAGCAGGTGCCGGTAGGCCAGGAAGCCGCGGACGATGTTCTTGCTCAGCTCGGTGCGGTCGACCCGGACGACGGTGCGGCGCTCGCCGACGGCGGTGCGCAGGGCGGCGAGCCGCTCGTCGACGTCCGGGCGGTGGGCGCGCTCGCGCAGGAAGTCGGCGTCGGCGCCGAGGCCGTGGACGCCGAGGGCGGTGGTGCGGCCGGCGTGCGTGACGGTGAGCGCCTCGCGGTCGACCGCCGCGCCGAGGAACCGCTCGCAGCAGTCGGCGAAGGCGAGAGCCCAGCGGCGGGTGAGGAAGCCCGCTCGGTCGGCGCCGAGGATGCCGGTGAGGACGGTCCCGGCGATGTCGTCGGGCAGCAGCCGCAGGTACTCGGCCGGCGCCCAGGGGGTGTGCGAGAAGTGGCCGATCCGCAGGTCGGGGCGGGCGGCGCGGAGCAGCGCCGGGACGAGCGAGAGGTGGTAGTCCTGCACCAGGACGGCGGCGCCGGGGGCGGCCTCGGCGGCGAGCGCCTCGGCGAAGGCGCTGTTGTAGGCGGTGTAGGCCTGCCACTCGGCGCGGAAGCCGGCGTCGAAGGCGGGGGCGGTCGGGGTGTCCCAGAGCAGGTGGTGGACGAACCAGAGGGTCGAGTTGGCGATGCCGTTGTAGGCGCGGGCGAAGGTCTCGGGGTCGATGTCGAGCATCCGCACGGCCTGCCCGCCGACGTCGTGGCCGGCCCGGTCGAGGCGGCCGTCCGGGGCCTCCCGGGCGGCCCGGCGGTCGGCGTCGGAGAGCGCGGCGCAGACCCAGACGGCGTCCGGGTCGTCGATGGCGGAGAGCCCGGAGACCAGGCCTCCGCCGCCTCTGCGGAGCGTCAGCGTCCCGTCGTCCGCGGTGCCGAAGGACACCGGCCCCCGGTTGGACGCCACCAGGACGGGGGCGGCGCCGGTCGGATTCGAACGCTCGGTCGTGTCAGAGCCCATGGTTGGTTGGTTGCCGGGGGTCCGGCGCGGCAAACGTGTCAGTGCCGGGTGGCGTACTCGGGAACGGTGTGCATCGGCGGGCGCTCGGTCGCGGTGACCGGGTGGGTGTGGGCGGTGAAGGCGCGGGTCCGAGGGTCGCGGGTGAACTGGGTGAGCCGGGGGTGCAGCAGGTCGGCGGAGGCCTTGAGCCGGTGGGAGCGGTCGAGCCGTTCCAGCGCGGTGCGGTAGATGGTGGCGGCCATCCGGCCGAGTGCCTGGCCGTCCTGGTGCCGGTGGTGGCGGACGCCGACGTCGACCTGGGCGAGCGCGTCCAGGCCGGCCGTCTCCAGGGCGTCGACCAGCAGGCCGAGTTCGACCCCGTAGCCGGTGGGGAAGGGCAGCCGTTCGAGCAGTGAGCGCCGGGCCGCGTACTCGCCGCCGAGCGGCTGGACGAAACCGGCGAGTTCCGGCCAGTGCAGGTTGAGCAGCGGGCGGGCGACCAGCTCGGTGACCCGGCCGCCGCCGGCCGGTACGACCGCGCCGTCCGTTTCGAGCGGCCGGTCGTACATCGCCTTGACCAGCTGGATGTCCGGCTCGGTGAGCAGCGGGCCGATGATGCCGGAGACCAGGGCGGGGTCGAACTCGCGCAGGTCGGCGTCCACGAAGCAGACGATCTCGCCGCGGGTGACCAGCAGCGAGCGCCAGAGCACCTCGCCCTTGCCGGGGGCGGCGGGTATCCGGGGGAGGATCGCGTCGCGGTGGACGACGGTGGCGCCGGCCGCGGCGGCGACCTCGGCGGTGGCGTCGGCGGAGCCGGAGTCGACCACCACCAGTTCGTCGACCAGCGGCAGCCGCTCCATCAGCTCGCGGCGGATGACCCGGACGATCTCGCCGACGGTGGCCTCCTCGTCCAGGGCGGGCAGCACGACGCTGACCGTGCCGGCCGGGCCGAGCGCGCGCTTGGCCGCCGACAGCGTGTGCACCGGTCGGTCGGCCGCGCTCCACGAGCGTCGGCGCAGCCAGGACGCCGTCTCGGGGAGGAGCTCGGGGGTCGGTTCGGCGGGCACGGTGCGCTCCTCGGCGGGTTCGGGTACGGGTCCTGGTGGGACGGGGCATCTCGCGTGGCGGACGGTGCCGTTCGGGGTTGACGCCTTCGGATACAGTCTTCGTACAGCGGTCGGACCTTCGCACGCCGGGGTCACCGCTGAGCAGGACCACAACTTCACAGAGCTCATCCAGAGGGACTGAGGGAACGGCCCGTTGACGTCCCGGCAACCTTCTCGCACGGTCGGCTTCAGGCCCCGGCGGGACAGGTGCCAATTCCGGCCCGGGCGCGACCGCGTCACGGGGAAGATGAGGAGAGAGGCCTCGCCACATGGCTATCGACACCACCGCACCCGTCACCGTTGACCTCGGTCCCGCAGCCCAGCTGTCCTGTCGGGAGTGCGGAACCAGGTTCCCGCTCGGTCCCAGCTTCGCCTGCCTGGAGTGCTTCGGCCCGCTGGAGATCGCCTACGACTTCGGCAGCGAGGGCGCCGAGGAGCTGCGCAAGCGGATCGAGGCAGGCCCGGCGTCGATCTGGCGCTACGCGCCGCTGCTGCCGGTCCCCGCGGACGTCGCGACCAAGCCGAACCTCAACCCGGGGTGGACCCCGCTGGTGAAGGCCGACAACCTCGGCCGCGAGCTCGGCTTCACCGCGCAGCTGCACGTCAAGGACGACTCCGGCAACCCGACCCACTCCTTCAAGGACCGCGTGGTGGCCTGCGCCATCGAGGCGGCCCGCGCGTTCGGCTACACCACGCTGTCCTGCTCCTCGACCGGCAACCTGGCCGGCGCGGTGGGCGCGGCGGCGGCCCGGGCGGGCTTCCGGTCCTGCGTGTTCATCCCGCACGACCTGGAGCAGGGCAAGGTCGTGATGGCCGGGGTGTACGGCGGCGAGCTGGTCGGCATCGAGGGCAACTACGACGACGTGAACCGGTTCTGCTCGGAGCTGATCGGGGACCCGGCCGGCGAGGGCTGGGGC
This sequence comes from Kitasatospora sp. NPDC057692, assembly GCF_042799475.1. Lineage (NCBI taxonomy): Bacteria > Bacillati > Actinomycetota > Actinomycetes > Kitasatosporales > Streptomycetaceae > Kitasatospora > Kitasatospora sp. NPDC057692. The sequence continues at coordinate 15,211 of NZ_JBHVIV010000006.1, forward strand.
TTCGTCAACGTCAACCTGCGGCCGTACTACGGCGAGGGCTCCAAGACGCTCGCGTTCGAGATCTGCGAGCAGCTGGGCTGGCGGCTGCCGGAGCAGATCGTGATCCCGATCGCCTCGGGCTCCCAGCTCACCAAGATCGACAAGGGCCTGCAGGAGCTGATCAGGCTCGGTCTGGTCGAGGACCGGCCGTACCGGATCTTCGGCGCCCAGGCGGCGGGCTGCTCGCCGGTCTCGGCCGCCTTCAAGGCCGGCCACGACGTGATCCGACCGGTCAAGCCGGACACCATCGCCAAGTCGCTGGCGATCGGCAACCCGGCCGACGGCCCGTACGTGCTGGACATCGCCCGGCGCACCGGCGGCGCGGTGGAGGACGTGACGGACGAGGAGGTCGTGGCCGCGATCCGGCTGCTGGCCCGCACCGAGGGCATCTTCGCGGAGACCGCGGGCGGCGTGACGATCGGCGTGCTCAAGAAGCTGGTCGAGACCGGTCAGCTGGACCCGTCGAAGGAGACCGTCGCGATCAACACCGGCGACGGCCTGAAGACCCTCGACGCGGTCGCGGAGGCCGGGATGACCGCCGTCATCCGGCCGAACCTGGAGTCCTTCCGGGACGCCGGCCTGGCGTCCCTCTGACACCCGCACCCCACCCGCGCCCCACCCGCACCGCCCCGTACCGCCCGCGCGCCCGCACCGAGGAGACCCCCATGAGCGCCAACGTCCGCATCCCGACCATCCTGCGCACCTACACCGGCGGCGCCAGCGAGGTGCCCGCCGAGGGCGCCACGCTGGGCGAGGTCATCGCCGACCTGGAGAAGAACCACGCGGGGATCGCCGCGCGCGTCCTGGACGACACCGGCAAGCTGCGCCGTTTCGTGAACGTCTACGTGAACGACGACGACGTGCGCTTCGCCGAGGGCCTCGCGACGGAGATCAAGGACGGCGCGAACATCTCGATCATCCCGGCGGTCGCCGGCGGAGCCGCGCCGCGCCCGTTCCCGCCGGGACGGGTGTGCCGTCACCGGCCGTCCGCGGCACGGAATTCGGTGCCGCGGACGGCCGTGCGCATTTTGGCGGGAATATTTGCGGTCCCGCTCGGAGTAAAGTGTCGCTCGACCGGGAACAGGGGCCGCCCTCCCCCTTGTCCGGGAACGAATCCACCGCACCGTCACCACCGCCGCCGTCCGCCCGTCGAGACCGGGAGCGGGCCCGGGGGCCGGGAAACATGTCAGGCCGGTGTCAGAATTCTGGCGGCATTTTTAGGCAATACGTCCGCTATGTCCGGTGGGAATTGCGGCTTTCCTCTCTATTGCTCCCGTGCTGTCCTCCGGGGTCCCGGGTGAATTCCCCGGCATTGGCCCTGTTGCAGAGGGCGTCGATCCGGATACATTCAGCCGCGGTCGACGCAATCGCCCGTTCGCCGGATGTCGTTCGGTGACATCGGGAGGATCGCGGCGTGCAGGGCCACGCCCAGGGGGGGTTCCCCGGGCCGGCCTCCAACCAGACCCGTGCCCGCAGACCTGCGGGGGCGCGAAGGGCCAGCACAGCACTAGGGGAGTTCGGAATGGCTCAGGGCACCGTCAAGTGGTTCAACGCGGAGAAGGGCTACGGCTTCATCGCGGTCGACGGTGGTGCGGACGTCTTCGTCCACTACAGCGCGATCCAGATGGACGGCTACCGCACCCTTGAGGAGGGCCAGCGGGTCGAGTTCGAGATCTCTCAGGGGCAGAAGGGCCCGCAGGCGGACATGGTCCGCGCGGCGGTCTGACCTTTCCGACACCCAGGAGTTCGGCTCGGCCCATCGGCTGGTGCGCCTCTTGCTTCACGGCGGGCCCGTGCGACACGCGTCGCACGGGCCCGCCGTCATGCTGTCGCGGCTCGCGGGTTGGTCATTTGGGCTTGCACTCGCCCACCCGGAGTGCTAATCATTGGCGTTAGCACTCACAGCGTGAGAGTGACAGCGGACCGGGTCGGTGAGGCCCCCGGGAGCGGTAGGGGAAAGGACCCCCGCACACCAGGGCCGTCCGTCGCGGGCACCCCTTGGTCCGAGCAGTCGACCGTGTCCCGGAGGACCACTTCTGATGGCCAAGATCATCGCCTTTGATGAGGAAGCTCGCCGCGGCCTTGAGCGTGGCATGAACCAGCTCGCCGACGCAGTGAAGGTCACGCTCGGCCCCAAGGGCCGCAACGTCGTGCTGGAGAAGAAGTGGGGCGCCCCCACCATCACCAACGACGGTGTCTCCATCGCCAAGGAGATCGAGCTCGAGGACCCGTACGAGAAGATCGGCGCGGAGCTCGTCAAGGAGGTCGCCAAGAAGACCGACGACGTCGCGGGTGACGGCACCACCACCGCCACCGTGCTCGCCCAGGCGCTCGTCCGCGAGGGTCTGCGCAACGTCGCCGCCGGCGCCAACCCGATGGCCCTGAAGCGCGGCATCGAGAAGGCCGTCGCCGCCGTCTCCGACCAGCTCCTGGCCCAGGCCAAGGACGTGGAGACCAAGGAGCAGATCGCCTCCACCGCCTCCATCTCCGCCGCCGACACCCAGATCGGCGAGCTCATCGCCGAGGCCATGGACAAGGTCGGCAAGGAAGGCGTCATCACCGTCGAGGAGAGCAACACCTTCGGTCTGGAGCTTGAGCTCACCGAGGGCATGCGCTTCGACAAGGGCTACATCTCGGCCTACTTCGCCACCGACCTGGAGCGTATGGAGACCTCGTTCGAGGACCCCTACATCCTGATCGCCAACTCCAAGATCGGCTCGGTCAAGGACCTGCTGCCGCTGCTGGAGAAGGTCATGCAGAGCGGCAAGCCGCTCGTCATCATCGCCGAGGACGTCGAGGGCGAGGCCCTGTCGACCCTGGTCGTGAACAAGATCCGCGGCACCTTCAAGTCCGTCGCCGTCAAGGCCCCGGGCTTCGGCGACCGCCGCAAGGCCATGCTCCAGGACATCGCCATCCTCACCGGTGGCACCGTGATCTCCGAGGAGGTCGGCCTGAAGCTGGAGAACGCCGGCGTCGACCTGCTGGGCACCGCCCGCAAGGTGGTCATCACCAAGGACGAGACCACCATCGTCGACGGTGGCGGCGACAGCGAGCAGGTCGCGGGCCGCGTGAACCAGATCCGCGCCGAGATCGAGAACAGCGACTCGGACTACGACCGCGAGAAGCTCCAGGAGCGCCTCGCCAAGCTGGCCGGCGGCGTGGCCGTCATCAAGGCCGGCGCGGCCACCGAGGTGGAGCTCAAGGAGCGCAAGCACCGCATCGAGGACGCCGTCCGCAACGCCAAGGCCGCCGTCGAGGAGGGCATCGTCGCCGGTGGTGGCGTCGCCCTGCTGCAGGCCGGTGTCGCGTTCGACAAGCTGGAGCTGGACGGCGACGAGGCCACCGGTGCCAACATCGTCAAGGTCGCGCTGGAGGCCCCGATCAAGCAGATCGCGACCAACGCCGGCCTGGAGGGTGGCGTCGTGGTGGAGAAGGTGCGCAACCTCCCCGCCGGTCACGGCCTGAACGCCGCCACCAACGAGTACGTCGACCTGGTCGCCGAGGGCATCATCGACCCGGCCAAGGTCACCCGCTCCGCGCTGCAGAACGCCGCCTCCATCGCGGCGCTCTTCCTCACCACCGAGGCCGTCATCGCCGACAAGCCGGAGAAGGCCGCCGCGGCCGCCGGCGGCGGCATGCCGGGCGGTGACATGGACTTCTGATCCTGACGGATCGGACGGTTCCTCGTTCGCACGGGCGGTTCCCCTCGGGGAGCCGCCCGTACGGCGTTCTCGGACGTTCTTGGGAGACTGGACGGATGGCTACGACAGACGACATCGAGACGGCGCTGCACACCGCGCGGGCGCTGATCCTGGCCGACCTGACCGCGCGGGACGCCGCCGACGCCGCCGTGGTGTCCCTGGTCGAGCAGGCCGTGACGCACCGCCGCTGGTGGCTGGAGCAGTGGCCGGACGGCACCGAGTACGTGCTGGGCCTGGTCGCCCAGGACGTCCAGGACGCGCTGCTGGAGAGCCACGGCCGCTGGCCGCTGTGCGCGGACTGCGCGGCGGAGGGGGACCCGCACGCGCTGGGCGTGGAGCCGGAGCTGGGACCCGAGCCGCACTGGGTGTGCGGCAAGCGCGGTGCCGTGGTCGCCGCGGTGGGGGAGCTGACGTAGCCGCCCCTGCTCCGCGGGCATCCGCCGCCGTCGCGCCTCCGGGCGCGGCGGCGGTTTTTTCGCGCCGCTTGGAACCGATGGACGGCATATGTAGTCTACCGACTTATACAGTCCATCTGAGCTTTGAGCTCCGGAGCTCCTGAGCTCTCGCGGCAACGAGGGGGAAACCCATGTCCCAGCCAGATCCGACCCGGCCCGTCCTGGAACTGCGCGCCGTCACCCGGGTGCACGGACAGGGCGCGGCCGAGGTGCACGCCCTGCGCGGCATCGACCTGGCCGTGCACGCCGGCGAGTTCGTCGCCGTGATGGGGCCCTCCGGCTCCGGCAAGTCCACGCTGCTCACCCTGGCCGGCGGCCTCGACCGGCCGAGCGGCGGGCAGGTGCTGGTCGAGGGCGTCGAGCTGGGCGGGCTGAACCGCACCGCGCAGGCCGCCGTGCGCCGCCGCTCGGTCGGCTACGTGTTCCAGGACTACAACCTCGTCCCGGCGCTGACCGCCGCCGAGAACATCGCGCTGCCCCGGGAGCTGGACGGCGTCTCCGGGCGGACCGCTCGCCGCGAGGCGCTGGCCGCGCTGACCGAGCTCGGCATCGCCGACCTCGCCGACCGCTTCCCCGAGCAGCTCTCCGGCGGCCAGCAGCAGCGCGTCGCGATCGCCCGCGCCCTGGTCGGCGAGCGGCGCCTGGTCCTCGCCGACGAGCCCACCGGAGCCCTCGACTCCGCCACCGGCGAGGCCGTGCTGAGCGTGCTGCGGGCCCGCTGCGACGCGGGCGCCGCCGCCATGATGGTCACCCACGAGCCCCGGCACGCCGTCTGGGCCGACCGCGTGGTGTTCCTCAGCGACGGCCGGGTCGTCCAGGAGGCCACCGGGCAGCAGGCCGCGCAGCTGCTGCACGCCGGCCGGAACGGCGGCCGGTGATGAAGCTCTCCGCCCTGCGCGTCGCCCTGCGGATCGCCCGCCGCGACGCCCTGCGCGCCAAGGGCCGCAGCGCCCTGATCGCCGCCATGGTCGCCCTGCCGGTGCTCGGTGTCGCCGGCGCCGACGTCGTCCACCGCAGTGGCCAGCTCACCCCCGGCGAGCGGGTCGAGCGGCTGATGGGCGGGGCCGACGCGCTGGTCACCGCCCACCGGCCGGGCCGCTCGGTCGACCAGGGGCCGTTCGCCGAGGACGGCGTGCAGGTGCTGCCGGAGAACCGGACCGATCCGGCCTCCGTGACGGCCGCCGCCGCGGCGGGTTCCCCCGCCGAGCTGGTCGTCGGGCTGCTGCCCAAGGGCGCGGTGCTGCTGCCGGCCGCCCCCGGACCGGCGGTCAGCACCTCCACCCGGGAGGGCCTGTTCACCACCGCGACCGCCGAGGCCGACCTCGCCGACCGGGTCTGGCAGGGCCGGCTCGACCTGGTCGAGGGCCGGGCGCCGAGCGCCTCGCACGAGGCGGCCGTCACCCGGGCCTTCCTCGCCGAGGCCGGACTTCGGATCGGCGACTCCACCACGGTCAAGGGCCTCGACAAGGCGCCGTTCAAGCTGACCGGCGTGGTCGAGTACCCGGGGAACCTCGACAAGGTCGAGCTGGTGGCCCGGCCCGGCGAGCTGATCGCCCCGCTGGCCGCGGCGGCCCCGTCCGGCGCGGCCCCCTCGGCCGGGCTGACCGCGGCCGGGGCGGACGAGGGCCGCCCCGAGCGCTGGATGGTGCGGATGCCCGCCGGCGCCGCGCTGGACTGGCCCGCCGTCCGCAAGCTCAACCGGTACGGCTTCACGGTGACCTCGCGCGCCGTCGCGCTCGACCCGCCGCCCGCGTCCGCCGTCACCTACGACCCCGACCTGTTCAAGCTCCCCGACGCGGACAAGCGGGTCGTGGTGCTCGCGACGGTCGTCGGGATGGCGCTGCTGGAGGTCGCGCTGCTGGCCGGCCCGGCCTTCGCGGTGGGCGCCCGTCGCTCGCGCCGACAGCTCGCCCTGATCGGCGCCGCCGGCGGCAACCGCGGCCACGTCCGCGCGGTCGTGCTCGGTTCCGGGCTGGTGCTCGGCACCGTCGGCGCCGCCGTCGGCCTGGTGGCGGGCGTCGGCCTGGTCGCCGTGCTGCGGACCTGGGTCGAGGAGGCCGGCGGGAGCCGCTTCGGGCACTTCGGGATCGCGCCGCTCGACCTGCTGGCCGTCGCCGCGGTCGGCGTGGTCACCGCCCTGCTGGCCGCCGTGGTTCCGGCGGTCCAGGCCGGGCGCCGCGACGTGGTGGCCGGCCTCACCGGCCGGGACACCGTCGGCGAGCCGGGCCGCAGGCTCCCGCTGCTGGGCGGGCTCCTGGTCCTCGCGGGCGCGGGCCTGGCGCTCTACGGCGCCGGCAGCCCGGACGCCACCGGCCTGCCGGTGTTCAAGGGCCTCACCATGAAGGCGCTCACCGTGCTCGCCGGGGCCGTCACCGCCGAATGCGGCTTCCTGCTCTTCACCCCCCTGCTGGTCGCGCTGTTCGGCCGGCTCGCCGCCCGACTGCCGCTCGGCCCCAGGCTGGCCCTGCGCGACTCGGCCCGCCACCGCGGCCGCACCGCGCCCGCCGTGGCCGCGGTGATGGCCGCCGTCGCCGGAGCCGTCGCCGTCGGCGTCTACACCACCGGCACCGAGGCGCAGGACCGGGTCGCCTACCGCCCGACCGCCCCGTTGGGCGCCGTCGTGGTCGAAGCCCCGATGAAGTCGGACGACCCGCAGCTGCCCCGACTGCGCGCCGCCGTCGAGCGCGGCCTGCCGGACGCGGGCACCCGCGCCGACGTCCAGAGCATGCTCTACGTCTTCTGCGAGGGCTGCTCCAGCGCCGTGCAGGTCAAGGGGACGGCGGGCGGCCGGTTCGACCGGGGCGGGGCCGGGAGCCGCGCGCTGGTCGGCGACGCGACGGTGCTGCACAACCTGTTCGGGGTGAACGACCGGGCCGTCGAGGAGGCGCTGGCCGCCGGCCGGGCGATCGTCTTCGACCGCGACCGGGTGCAGGACGGCCGGGCGGTGCTCACCATGCTGGGCGCGGCCGGCGGCGGTCCGGTCCAGCCCGGGGAGACCCCGCAGACGGGCACCAAGGAGATCGCGGTCGACGCGCTCCTGGTCGACAACCCGGAGGCCGCCCGGTACGGGGGGCTACTGATGAGCCCGGACGCGGTGCGCAAGGTCGGCCTCTCCGCCGAGTCGGCCGGTTCGGTGTGGCGGCCCGCGCACCCGCCCACCGCCAAGGCGCAGCAGCGGGTGGAGGCCGACGTGGCCCAGGTCGCCCCGCACGCCCAGCTGCACGTGGAGCGCGGTTTCCAGCCGAAGGACGACGTGACCGGCCTCGCGCTCGCCGGTTTCGCGGTGGTGGTGGTGCTCGGCGCCGCGGCCGTCGCCACCGGACTGGCCGCCGCCGACTCCCGGAACGACCGGGCCACGCTGGCCGCGGTCGGCGCGCCGCCGCGGATCCACCGGGTGCAGGCCGGGCTGCAGAGCACGCTGATCGCCGGGCTCGGCGCGGCGATCGGCACGGTCAGCGGGTTCGTGCCCGCGGTGGCGCTGCTGCGCTCGCACGCGAGCGGGCAGATCGGTGTGCCGGCGGCCCCGTTCACCGCGCCGTGGGGGCTGCTGGTGACGATCACGGTGGTGCTGCCGGTGGTGGCGGGCCTGGGCGCGGCCGTGTTCACCCGGTCCCGGCTGCCGCTGGCGCGGCGGGAGGGGTGACGCCGGGCGGTCCCGGCCGCCGGCCGCGCGGGTTGGCCCGTGCTCAGCCGGCGGCCTCCAGCCCGGCGATCTCGGCGGCCAGGTTGGCCCGGGCGGCGGCGTCGAAACGGGCGCGCGCGGTGGGCGTGCGGTACAGCGCGGGGAGTGCGAGCAACTGGCGGAGCACGGCCGCGCGCCCGGCGCGGAACTCCGGCTCCGGCACGAAGGCGTACTCCTCCCGGACGGCCGCCGCGTACGCCGCGTAGGCCTGCGGCGGACCGCCGAGTACGGCGAGGTCTGCGTCGCACAGCACCTCGCCGTCGCGGTCGCCCGGCTCGGGGTGGTGGGTGACGGTGAGCCGGACCAGCCGGGCGACCTCCGCGACCAGGGCCGCCGGGAGTCCGGCCTCGTCGAGCGCCCGGACGGCCAGGACGGCACTGCGCTCCTCGTTCTCGGAGCGGTCCGGACGGTAGACGGCGTCGTGGAACCAGGCGGCCAGCCGGACGGCGTCCGGGTCGGCGGCGTCGTCGGCGAGCGCGTCGACGTGGTCCAGCACCGCGCGCAGGTGGGCGACGGTGTGGTACCGGCGCTGCGGCTCGGACCAGCGGCGCAGCAGCTCCCGGCCGGCCGGGGCGGGGTCGCCCGCCGCACCGCGGCGGTGGAGCAGGGCGGTCCAGGCGGCGAGCAGGTCCTCGGGGACCGGGGTAGCGGTGTCGGACATGGGGCCATTCTGCTGGGCCGCGCCGGAGCGGACCGGGATTCCACTGGACGTGATATGTCGATGAAAGGTATATGTAGCTTCATGACTGAACGGGCGATGCAAGAGCCGACACTGCTCCTGCTGACCGCACTGGCCGACGCCCCGCGGCACGGTTACGCGCTCATCCAGGAGATCACCGCGATCTCGGACGGCCGGGTCAAGATGCGCACCGGCACGCTGTACGGCGCGCTCGACCGGCTGCTCCAGCAGGGCCTCATCGAGGTCGCGGCCGAGGAGATCGTGGACGGCCGGGCCCGGCGCACCTACGCGCTCACCGAGGGCGGGCGCGGCGCCCTGGCCACCGAGGCGGAGCGGCTGCGCGCCGTCGCCGAGGAGGCCCAGCGCCGGCTGGCGGCCGTCCGCCCGGCCGGTTTCCGTCCGGTCGGCGGCGGGGCCGCCACACTAGCGTTCACCAGGGTCAGGGGGGCTTACGCATGACGATCCAGACATTCCCCGGAGTGATGGGGGAGCCGGTGGCGCTCCGCGCCGCGCTGATGCTCTACCCGGCCCGCTACCGGCGCGAGCGCGGGGACGAGCTGTCCGCGGTCTTCGCCGACAGCACGGCCGGGACCAGCCGGCTGGCCACCGCCCGCGAGGTGCTCGACCTGGGCGCGTACGGCCTGCGGATGCGCACCGGTCTGACCGCCTCCTCCGTCGTCGGGCAGCTGTTCGCGCTGGCCGCGCCGCTGGTCGCGGGTGCGGTCGCCGGGCTGTGCGCGGCCTACACGGTCGACCAGGTGGTGAACCCGGCCTGGGTCCCGGCGTGGGCGCTGCCGGACCGGATCGGCGAGGTGCCGGCCTTCGTCTGGTTCCTCGGGCAGGCGCTGCTGCCGCTGCTGCTGGTCGCCGCCGTCCTGGCCGGCCGCCGGCGGGAGGCCCGGTACGCGGCGTTCGGCGTGGCCGGTGTCGGCGCCCTGGGCGTGCTGACCGCGGCCGTGCAGCACACCCCCTCGCTCTGGTGGTTCCTCTCGCAGTCCGGCGAGTCGACCCCGCTGCTGCTGGCCGGCCTGCTGTTCGCCTTCGCCCCGCAGGAGCTGATGGAGGAGCGGCCGGACGCCCGCGGCCGGATCGCGGTGCTGGCCGCCGCGGCCGGCGGCGCTCTGATCCTGACCGCGGAGGGGTTCTACAGCTCCTTCGGCCTGCTCGACCGGGACGCGGCGGTCGCGCTGCTGCTGGTGCCGGCGGCCGCGCTGCTCTTCGCGGCGCGGGGGCGGCTGGCACCGGCCGCGATCGGCCTCGCGGCGCTGCCGATGACCCTCGGCTTCAACGTCTTCCGGACCTGGCAGTCGGTCGGCGGCATGTGGCGGATGGCGCCGCTGACGGTCGCGGTGGTGGTCGGGCTGGTGGCGACCGGATGGATGCTGCGCCGGGCCGGTGACGGGCGGCGGACCGGCGCGGGCGCGGGAGGTGTCCGGAGCCTCGTCTGATCGGGGACGGCCGGAGCACCGCTGCTCCTCGAACGGCCGGACGAACGGGTTGTGGGCCCGTTCGTCCGGCCGTCGCGCGTTGTCGCGGCGGTGTGCGCCGTCCGGCCAAGTGGCCGCACGGGGCTCGCCGGGGACGGACCGATGTGGCAGGCTATCTGATATGTCTAGACCAATTTTCGAAGTCATCGCGCTGACGCCCCAGGACGCCCAGGCCGCCGAGTCGGGCGGCGCCGACCGGCTCGAACTGGTCACCGACATGGCCGCCGACGGGCTCACCCCCTCGGTCGAGGACTTCGCCAGGATCCGTGCCGCCGTCGAACTTCCGCTGCGCGTCATGCTCCGCATCCGGGACGGCTTCGCCCCCGGCGACCTGGACGGGCTGCGCACCCGCGCCGCCGCGCTCCGGGCCGAGGGCGCCGACGAGTTCGTCTTCGGCTTCCTGGACGCCGGGGGCGGTGTCGACCTGGCCGCCACCGAGGCCGTCGCCGAGGCGGTGGCCGGCTGCCGCTGGACCTTCCACCGGGCGATCGACCACAGCGCCGACCGGGCCGCCGTGCGCGCCGCCGTCGGCGCGCTGCCCGGCCTGGACACCTTCCTCACCTCCGGCGCGGCCGGCGGGGTGGACGCCGGCCGGGACGTCCTGCTGGCCGAGCTGGCCCGGGCCGGCGAGCCCGGCTACACCCAGCGGATCCTGATCGGCGGCGGCCTGCGCGCCGAGCACCTGCCGGGCCTGCGGGCGGCCGGGTTCGACGCCTTCCACGTCGGCGGCGCGGTCCGGGCGGACGGCTGGCAGTCGCCGGTGGACGCGGCCAAGGTCGCCGAGTGGCGGGCGCTGATCGGCGGCTGAGCGCCGCCGGGGGCACCGGGGCCGGCCGTCGCGTGACGACGGGCCGGCCCCGGCCGTTCCGGCCGCAGCCGTTCAGCTGCGGCTGCTCAGCCGGCGTCGTCCGGCCGGGAGCCGTCCAGCTGCGCCGGAAGCGGCTCGGCGTGCAGCACTTCCAGGCCGGACACCGCTCGGGTGAGCGCCACGTACAGCCGCCGCAGGCCGGTCCGCTCGTCCGGCTCGCCCGCGACCACCGCGGCCGGCTCGTCCAGCACCACGTAGTCGTACTCCAGACCCTTGGCCAGCGACGCCGGGACGAGCGTCAGCCGGGCCTCGGCGCTGGTCTCGGCGCCGGGGGCGAGGTGCGCCAGTCCGGCCTCCGCCAGCGCCCCCGCCAGCAGCGGGACGCGCGCGTCGGCCGCGATCAGACCGGTCGACCCCTCCCGCTCCAGCGCCCGTCGGCAGGCCTCGACCACGGCCTCCGTCCGCTCCTCCTCGGCCACCTGGCGGATCGTCAGCGAGCCCGGGGCCTCGCGGACCGAACTGGCCGGGTTGAGGCCGGGGGCGATCGACGGCAGCAGCCGGGAGGCGTACGCGATGACCTCCTCCGGCACCCGGAAGCCCTTGGTCAGCTCCTCGATGTGGGCGGCCGGCTTGCCCAGGTGGTGCAGCGCCTCCGGCCAACTCGCCGTCGCCCAGGGGGTGGTGCCCTGGGCGAGGTCGCCCAGCACGGTCGCCGAGCCGGTGGTGCAGCGGCGGCCGACCGCGCGGTACTGCATCGGCGAGAGGTCCTGCGCCTCGTCCAGCACCACATGGCCCAGCGAGGCGGTGCGCCGGACCAGGTCGGTCGCCTCGTCGACCAGCACGGCGTCGGCGGCGGTCCAGCGGGCGGTCTTCACCGAGCGGCCCGGCTTGGGCCACCGCACGGCCGCCTGCTCCTCGGCGCTCAGCACGCCGTCCGCGCAGGCGGCCAGGAACTCCGGATCGGAGAGCAGCCGCAGCACCAGCCTGGCCGGGTCGACCGCCGGCCAGCACGCCTTGACCACCGCCTTCACGGCGGCGTTGCGGGCCACCGCGTCCTGCACCCGGTCGTCCGGGGCCTCGCCGCCCTGCTCCATCTTCAGCAGCACGGTGTGCGCGATCCGCTGCGGCAGCGCCTCGGCGGCCGCGCCGTAGCGGATGTCGCGGCCCTTCAACTCCTCGATGATCTCGATCAGTTCGTGGACCGGGACGCGCCAGCGGCGGGAGCCGCGGATCACCACGCACGGCTCGGTGGGCAGCGCGATGCCGGAGCGGACCGCCCGGCGCAGCACCTCCGCCATCCGGGCGTCGCCCTTCAGCCGGGCCGCCTCGGGGGAGTCCTCGCCGCGCACCTCGACGTGCCCGACCAGCTGCTGCACGGTGGCCTGCGCGACGTCCAGCTCGCCCAGCGCGGGCAGCACCTGCTCGATGTAGGAGAGGAAGGCGTTGTTCGGGCCGATCACCAGGGTGCCGGTGCGGGCCAGCCGCTCGCGGTGCGCGTACAGCAGGTACGCCACCCGGTGCAGGCCGACGGCGGTCTTCCCGGTGCCGGGGGCGCCCTGCACGCAGAGGGTGCCGGAGATGTCGGCGCGGACGATCTCGTCCTGTTCCGGCTGGATGGTCGCCACGATGTCGCGCATCGGGCCGACGCGGGGCTTCTCGATCTCGGCGGCCAGCAGGGCCGAGGAGGTGTCGTGCTCGGCCGGGTCGGAGAGGTGCTCGTCCTCGTACGCGGTGAGCTCGCCGCCGGTGTAGCCGAAGCGGCGGCGGCGCTCGACGTCCATCGGCTCGGTGCGGCTGGCCCGGTAGAACGGCTGGGAGACCGGCGCGCGCCAGTCGATCACCATCGGGTCGCCGTCGGCGTCGTGCACGTGGCGGCGGCCGATGTAGAAGCTCTCTCCGCCGGAGCCTTCGCTCAACTCCTCGCTGATCGCGTGCAGGTAGTCGAGCCGGCCGAAGAACAGCGGGGTGTGCGAGAGGTCGGCCAGGGCGGCGATCCTGGCCTCGATCTGGTTCTGCAGCACGAGGGCGGTGACCCAGGTGCCGGTGACGTCGCGGATGTCCAGGGACTCGACGTCCTCGCGCATCGCGCGCAGCGCGGACCTGGACGAGGCCAGGTGGTCCCGTTCGCGCTGCAGGGGGTCGGTGGTGGGGGTGGCGGGCACAGCGAACCTTTCCGGCTGCCCCTGGTGCGGGCGCAGCGGATCGTAGGAGCTCACGGTGGATACCGGCCGGTTGCCGAACGGCCGGTACCTCCCCCGGCTGCCTGCGCGACTACAGCAGGTACCACGGTTCGGGAGGGGGCAGACGGACGATCCTAGTCGCGTCCGCCCCCCGGTTCCAGCCCCGTGGGCCCCGCCGGCCCCGCCGGCCCCCTTGCGGCACGTCGTTACAGCACGTCGCTACAGCACGTCGCTACAGCACGTCGTCCGCGTCGATGATGCGGTACGCGTAGCCCTGCTCGGCGAGGAAGCGCTGGCGGTGGGCGGCGAAGTCCTGGTCGACGGTGTCCCGGGCGACCACCGAGTAGAAGTGGGCGGCGTGGCCGTCCGCCTTGGGGCGCAGCACCCGGCCGAGGCGCTGGGCCTCCTCCTGCCGGGAGCCGAAGGTCCCGGAGACCTGGATGGCGACGGTCGCCTCCGGCAGGTCGATGGAGAAGTTGGCGACCTTGGAGACGACCAGGACGCCGATCTCCTTGTTGCGGAAGGCGTCGAACAGCTTCTCGCGCTGGGCGTTGCTGGTCTCGCCCTTGATCACCGGGGCGTCCAGGGCCTCGCCGAGCTCGTCCAGCTGGTCGATGTACTGGCCGATGATCAGGGTCTGGTCCTTCTCGTGCTTCCTGACCAGGGCCTCCACCACCCGGCGCTTGGTCGCCGTGGTCGCGCAGAAGCGGTACCGCTCCTCGGGCTCCGCGGTCGCGTAGGCGAGCCGCTCGGAGTCGGTGAGGGTGACCCGGACCTCGCAGCAGTCGGCGGGCGCGATGTAGCCCTGCGCCTCGATCTCCTTCCACGGCGCGTCGAAGCGCTTGGGGCCGATCAGGCTGAACACGTCGCCCTCGCGGCCGTCCTCGCGCACCAGGGTGGCGGTCAGACCGAGCCGGCGGCGGGCCTGGAGGTCCGCGGTGAACTTGAAGACCGGGGCCGGCAGCAGGTGGACCTCGTCGTACACGACCAGGCCCCAGTTGCGGGCGTCGAACAGCTCCAGGTGGGCGTAGACGCCCTTCCGCTTGGTGGTCATCACCTGGTAGGTGGCGATGGTGACCGGGCGGATCTCCTTCCTGGTCCCGCTGTACTCGCCGATCTCGTCCTCGGTGAGCGAGGTCCGCTTGACCAGCTCGTGCTTCCACTGGCGGGCCGAGACGGTGTTGGTGACCAGGATCAGCGTGGTCGACTTGGCGTGCGCCATCGCCGCCGCGCCGACCAGCGTCTTGCCGGCGCCGCAGGGCAGCACGACGACGCCCGAGCCGCCGTGCCAGAAGCCCTCCACCGCCTGCGCCTGGTAGGGGCGCAGGCTCCAGCCGTCCTCCTCCAGGTCGATCGGGTGCGCCTCGCCGTCCACGTAGCCGGCGAAGTCCTCGGCGGGCCAGCCGAGTTTCAGCAGCACCTGCTTGATCTGCCCGCGCTCGGAGGGGTGCACCACCACGGTGTCCGGGTCGACCCGGGCGCCGACCAGCGGGATGATCTTCTTGGAGCGCAGCACCTCCTCCAGCACCGGCCGGTCGGTGGTGGTGAGCACCAGCCCGTGGGTCGGGTGCTTGAGCAGTCGCAGCCGCCCGTAGCGGGCCATCGTGTCGGCCACGTCGACCAGCAGGGCGTGCGGCACCGGGTAGCGCGAGTACGTCACCAGGGCGTCCACGACCTGCTCGGCGTCGTGCCCGGCGGCCCGCGCGTTCCACAGCCCGAGCGGCGTCACCCGGTACGTGTGCACGTGCTCGGGCGCCCGCTCCAGCTCCGCGAACGGCGCGATGGCCCGGCGGCAGTCGGCGGCCTTGGGGTGGTCGATCTCCAGGAGAAGAGTTTTGTCGCTCTGGACGATGAGCGGTCCGTCGTTCACGCGGGGGAGCCCTCCACTGGCTGACAGGTCGGTCGGGTCTGCGGGTCCTTCGGGACGCCGACCCTCCAGTGTCGCCCATCCGGCCGGGTGCGCGGGACCGCTCGGGGCGGGAGGGCTACTTCCACTCGTGGAAGGTGCCGGTGGACTTGCCGTCCGGGGTGACCTCGTACTCGAAGAGGCCGACGACGTGGTTGAGGCGGTCGAGCCGGGGCGAGGCGGTGTGGAAGAAGAGGGCGCCGCGCCAACTGGTGCCGCCGCCCTCGGTGAAGTGGCCGATGCCGGTGCCGTGCCAGACGACGCCCTGGCCGTCGGCCGTCATGTCGACGCCCTGGCCCTCGCCGCGCAGCGTGCCGTCGGCGCGCAACTCGGACTCGTAGGTGCCGAAGCCGGTGACGGCGGTGCCGTAGTAGCTGCCGCTGCCCTCGAACGAGACCTCGACGACGACGTGGCCGTCCCCGGCGTCGAGGACGCGCCGGCCGGTGTCCTGGCCCTGGGTCTCACCGATGAGATCGCCGAGCATGATGACTCCTTTCGTCACCCCCCGCATTCCGGACTACGCCGGTGGGAGCGGGGCGTCAACCGGCGGTACGCGCGGTGCGGACGGGGTGGCGGGGGGTGACCGGCGGCGGGGTGGCTCGTTGGGGAGGGCATGAACAAGTCGAAGCGTGTTCTCACCGCTCTCGCCCTCGTCGGGACGGCCTTCGCCGCCACCGCCACCACGGCCGGCTCCGCGCAGGCCGTCGCGGGCATCGGGGAGGGACCGGGCGGGCTGTTGGCGGCGCCCGGGTTCCTGCTCGCGGACCTGTCCGGGGCCAATGCGGTGATGCCGGTCGGGCAGGGGGACCTCGCCGCCATGGCGGAGAAGGCGATGAAGGAGAAGCAGGCGGAGCGGGAGGCCAAGGAGCAGGGGCAGGCGCACTGAGGCCCCGCAGGGGTCCTGAGGTTCCGGGGCACTGAGGTCCCGGAGGCCCGGGGCCGCTACTCGTCGAGTTCGGCGACGCCGGTGATCCGGTGCAGCGCGAAGGTGCGCAGTTCGCCGTCGTGGTGGTCGAAGGCGGTGACGTAGCCGCCTTCGACCTTGACCGGGTCGATGATCCGCTGGCTGGCGAGGCCCTCCGCGTTGAGGTAGCCGATCCACATCCGCTCGCCGAGCAGGACCGCGGTCTGCAGCGCCGCGAGGGTCTCGGCGGCGGCGGTGCGCGGGAGTTGGCGCCCCGCCGGGACGCCGGGCTCGCGGCGGACGGCGGTGGCGGCCCGGTCGCCGGCCCGGATCGCCTTGACGGCGGCGGCGAGCAGGGTGTCGTCCGGCACGGGCGGGCCGTCCGGGACGGGCACCGGCGCCGCGCGCGGCGGGGTGCGGTGGCTGTCCGGGCGGGTGATCAGCACATCGCCCTCGGCGGACTCCGCGGCCGGCGCGTACCCCATGGCGCGCAGGCCCGCGAGCAGGACGTCGGGGGCGGCCTGGGCGGCCAGCACGGTGGGCGCGAGCAGCCGCAGCCGCAGGTCCGCGGAGCGGCGGTCGGCCAGGATCTCGTTCAGCAGCGCCGGGTCGTCGCAGCGCAGGTAGGACGAGGCGGCGCCGACCCGCAGCAGGCCGTGCCGGCGGGCGACGTCGTCGATCAGGTAGGCGAGCGGCTGCGGGACGGGTGTGCGGGAGTGCTGCGCCAGGAAGGCCCGCAGGTCGGCGGCGGTGCGTCCGGCGTCCAGCGCGCGGCGCACCGAGCCGGGGGTGAACCGGTAGACCGTCGCGCCGCCCTTGGACTCGATGTCGGCGCAGAGCGCGAGCGCCTGGGCGAGCGGGGTGAGCAGCGGGCCGGGGGCGATCGCGGTGAGGTCCGGCTGCAGGATGACGTGGTCGAGCGGCCTGGGCAGCAGCGGGTCGAGCACGGCGGCCGGGTCGTGCTCGGCGGTGAGCAGGGCCCGGGCCGGGGCGGCGAGCGCGCCGCGGCCGGTGACGCCGAGGAGCTCGGCCTCGGCGAGGGTCCAGGCGACCAGCTGGTCGCGCAGGTCGCCGCCGCCGTCGGGGGCGGCCGGACCGCCGCGCAGCGGGCGCTGCCAGCGCAGGGTGGGCAGCAGTTCCTCGGCGGTGGCCGGGGTGCCGGGCGGGAGTTCGGCGAGCAGGGCCAGGGCGGCGCGGCGGACGGACGGGGCGAGGGTGCGGTCCAGCTCCGGGCCGAGCGCGGCGCGCGGCCTGCCCTTGCCGTCGGCGGTGCCGGCGAGGGCCGCGACCCGGGTGGCGGCGAGCCAGGCGCGGGCCAGGACGGTCCAGCGCTCGGCGGTGTCCAGCCGCAGCCACTCGTCGTAGCCCGGGGTCGGCGCCCAGCGCTCGTCCGCCTCGCCGTCCGGGGCCAGCAGGCCCGCGGTGTGGGCGAGTTCGAGCCAGAAGGCGGCGATCGGCTCGGTGCCCTCCAGGGCCTGGGCGGTGCGCTTGAGGTCGCGCACGCCGAGGCCGCCGGCGCGCAGGGTGGGCGGTGGGGTGAGGCCCCAGAGGTCGAGCAGTTCCTCGACGGTCCGCACGGCGGTGTGCGCCTGCCCGGCGGCGGCGCCGTCCACCATCCGGGGGTCGCGCGGCGCGGCGGCGGGCGCCGGCTCGGGCGCGAGCGGCTCGACGGTGCGGTGCGCGCGGCCGCCCCGCAGGTGGAGGGCGAGTTCGCGGGGCAGCACGACGCTGCCCGGGCTGCTGGGCAGCAGCAGACCGCGGGCCAGCAGCCACTCGACCGGGCTCTGCGCGTCCTCGGCGGTGACCGGGCGGGTGGCGTCCGGGACGGTGCCGCTGGGCGGGCCCCAGACCAGCCGGTCGAGCAGCCGCAGGGCGGCTTCGGGGGCGGTGGCGAGCAGTTCCTCGCAGCGGGTGCGGTCGGTGAGCAGCGCGGTGAACGCGGCGACGGCGGAGACCGGGTCGGGCGTCGCGGGCTGCCCGGCGGAGGCCAGCAACTGCTGGAGGCGGGCCGGGGACATGCCGGTGCTGGCCTCGGCGAAGGTCGGGCCGAGACCGGTGCGGCCGGGGTTGGCGGCGGTCGGGGCGAGCGCCTCGCGGGCGGCGATGACCAGCCGCAGGCCGTTGTCCGGGCCCCAGAGCAGCGCGCGGTCGCGCAGGGTGGCCAGGGCGCGGGGGAGCGCGGAGGCGACGGCGGACCGGTCGGCGGCGCTCAGCGGGGTGGCGCCGGGGTGCGGCTTCACCTTGACCGGCCCGGCCAGCAGGGTGCGGACGGCGGTGGACGGGGAGCCGTCGGGGAGCGCGGCGAGGGCCTCGGCGGTCTGCAGGGTGAACCGGTCCAGCCGCTCCAGCGCGCGCAGGGCGGAGGCACGGGAGGAGAGCCGGGCGGTGAGCTGGGTGAGGTCGCCGGGCACGGGGTTGAGCAGGTCGGGGCGGGACCGGAGCAGGGCGGCGAGGTCGTCGTCGGGCCGGGCGCGGAGCTCCTCGGCGAGGGTGCGGGGGCCGGCGGCGGGCTTGGCCTGGCGTTGGGGGCCCTGCTGTGTGGTCATTCGACCTAGGTTAGTCGGGCGGCGGCCGGGCGGGAGGGTGCCGGCGGCGGCGCGACGGCCGCCGCGGTGGGGCGCGCCCGGGGGCGCTCCGGCTCGCGTGGCGGGGCGGCGGGTGGGTACCGTCACGGTCGGCGGGGCTGACGCCGCGTCCGGACGCGTGGCGGGTCCGGTTCGGTACGGGCAAGGCGGGGTGTGGGATGTCGGACGGCGAGTGGTGGCGCAAGCAGGGGCCCTGGAGCGAGCCGCCGGCCGCCCCCGGGCCGGCGGGCCGGGGCGGTGACGGGGACAGCGTGTACGCGCAGGAGCCGGCGCCCGCCGCGCCGCCGCGCCCGTCGGTGCCGCCGCGCCCCGCCGGACCTCCGTCCGCGCCGGCGTCCGCGCCGCCCTCCGGGCCGAAGGACGGCGCGCCCGGCGCGTTCCTGCCGCCGCCCACGCGCTCCCCTGGGCCGTCCGCCCGGTTGACGAAGCCCGGGCGGGACGGCGACTCGCCGTGGACGGCGAAGCCGGCCGAGGGCGCCCCCGCCGACCCCGAGGCGCTGCCGCCCGCGTACCGCGCCGTGAACACGGGCGACTGGGACTACGTGAGCATCGACTTCGGGGACGGCCCGGTCGTGTCCAACCGGCCGATCCCCGATCAGCGGACCGCCTCCGAGGACGGGAAGGGGCCCGGCGCGGAGGGCGAGGAGCCCGCGCCGGGCGGGGCCGCGGCCGCCGAGCCGCCCGCCGCCCCGAAGAAGAAGGGCCGGGCGGGGAAGGCCAAGGCGCGCCGGGGCCGGGCGGCCGAGGAGGGGGCCGCCCCCGCCGAGGGCGCCCCCGCGGCCCCCGACGCCTCCGCGCCGCCCGCCAAGGCCGGGGGGTCCGCCCGCCACCGCCCCTCACCGCTGCTGCTGCTCTCCGCCGCGGTGCTGATCGGCGGCGCCGTCACCGGACAGCTGATCGCCGTGCTGATCGGCTGGGCGCTCGGCTACGTCTCCCGCCACCTGTCCGACCTCGCCCGCAAGGTGGCCGTGTTCGGGATCCCGCTGATGACGATCAGCGGCAGTTCGCTCTGGGTCTGGGGCCGCGCCCAGGGCCGCTGGGGCACGGCCCTGAACCCCGGCGAGCAGGCCAACCAGGTGGTGTGGGAGTCCGCGCCGGGCGTGCTGCGGGTGGCGGCCGTGCTGTCGGCGGTCTTCCTGCTCCTGATGTCGCTGCGCCGGCGCGGCGGTGGAGCGGGCGGCGCGGGCGGGTAACTCCCCTCCGGCGGCGGGGAAGAGGGGGAGGCCGACCCGGTGGTGCCCGCCTGGACGGCGGGCGAGCCGGTCCGGTCCGGCCTGTCCGCGGCCCTGACCGGCGGCCTGACCGGCGGCCTGTCCGTTCCCTCCGTCCCGTCCCGTCCGGCACAATCGCCGGCATGCTGAGAATCGGTTCGGTGGTGCTCGGGGTGGCCGACGTCCGCCGCGCGGCGGCGTTCTGGGGCGAGGCCCTGGGGTACGTCCCCCGCGACGGCCTGGTCGAGGACGACTGGGTGGTGCTCGTCCCGGCGGACGGCGCCCCCGGGGTGCAGGTGGCGCTCGGCCGGAGCGCCACCCCGCCGCAGCCGCACCCGCGGGTCCACCTGGACCTCTACGCGGCGGACGCGGCCGACCAGGCGGCCGAGGTGGCGCGGCTGGTCGGCCTCGGCGCGCGGCGGGTCGACTGGGACCTCTACCCGCCGGACCCGGACTTCGTGGTCGTCGAGGACCCTGACGGCAACCGCTTCTGCGTGATCGACAGCAGCCGTTCCTAGCCCTTGCGGCGGCGCCGGCGCCGGACGTGGTGGTGCTCCTGCCCGTGCCCGTGGCCCTCGCGGTGGGCGCGGGTCTCCATGCCGCTGCGGACGGTCCGGCTCAGCGCGCCGGCCGCCGCCGCCAGGAAGACGAAGTTGTAGGCGATCTGCAGCAGCACCACCAGCCGCGGCCCCTGCCCGGACGCGGTGATGTCGCCGTAGCCGATGGTCGCCATCGTGACGACCGTGAAGTACAGCGAGTCGAGCCGGGTCTCCAGCCCGACGAACTCGCCCGGGTGGTCGGCCAGCACGTAGTAGGTGCCGGCGAAGACGGTCAGGGAGAGGCAGATCAGGAAGGCCAGCCACACCACCGGGTGACGGCCCGTGCCGCGGAAGGTGTCGATGATCCGGGCCACCAGCAGCCCGGTCAGCCCGGTCAGCACCACCCCGAAGAGCAGCCAGCTCAGCAGCGGGCGGTCCTGGCCCAGGACGCGCAGCGGCACGGTGAAGTAGCCGACCATCAGCAGGGTGAACGAGCCGAGCAGCAGGCCCCAGGCCCGCAGGTCGAGGTTCTCCCGGTGCGCGGACGGGGAGGCGGGCCGGGTCGCCGGCGGCTGCTGGCTGCTCATGCCGGTCAGCGCGCCCCGGCCGGCGCGCCGCCGGGCTCGTTGGTCGCCATGCCTCGACTCCGTTCCTCCTGTCGTGCACACCAGGAGACAACGGATCACAAGGGACGGCCAGTCGAGCCCGCGGGCGGGGCGGCCGAACAGCCGGACACGACGAAGCCCCCGCCGTGGGGCGGGGGCTTCGGCCGGATTCGCGCCGCCGGGTCTCAGGCGGTGGTGGTGGACCGCGGCTGCTCGGCGGCCTTGGTCACATTGGCCGGGTTCACGGCCTGGCGGGGCTGCTCGGCGGCCGGCTGCGCCGGGGCGGCGGTGCTCTGAGCGGTACCCTGGGCGGCGTCGGCGGCGGGGGTGTCGTCCTCGCGCATCGCCTTCGTCTCCGCCTTGAGGATCCGCATCGACTTGCCGAGGCCACGGGCCATCTCCGGCAGCTTCTTCGACCCGAACAGCAGGATCACGACAGCCAGCACCACGAGCACGTGCCAGGGCTCAAGACCGTTACGCAGCATCCCTGGCCACCGGTCCCTTCTCGTCTAGAGTCATACGTCACAGTTGGGCAAAGCGCCCGTCCTGGCCAGTATGCCTGCCCGTGGCGGCGAACGTATACACCGGCCGGGAAACGCTGGTCAAAAACCAGATGTTGCGGGGGCGGCCGGGGGCCCGCCCCGCAGGGCCCGCCGGGAGCACCCGCATCATCCGAGGTCAGACCGCTTCCCGGCGGCCCCGGGCGCCGGCCGGGCCGCGCCGCCGCCCGGCTCCCCGTCCGACCGCACCCCCGCGGACCACCCCTCTTCGAGCCACCCCGCCCCCGCGTTTTGGCCGGTTCCGCACGCCGCGCGGGGGGTCAGTCCCGGCGGGCGACCAGGTAGCCGCGACGCGTCTGCGCCTCCTGCGGGTAGGGGCCGCGCTCCAGCCGGGCCGTCACGGTGAACCCGGCCGAGGCCAGCAGCCCGGCGACGGCCTCCGTCTCCAGGAAGTGGAAGTCCACGTCCACCCGGTGGCCCCACCACTCGTCCAACCGCCGGACCCCGGTGCCGAGGTGGAAGGCCACCAGCAGCACGCCGCCCGGCCGCAGGACCCGCCGCATCTCCTCGAAGGCCGGCCGCAGCTCCTCCGGTTCCAGGTGGATCACCGAGTAGAGCGCCACCGCGGCGGCGAACTCGCCGTCCGCGGCGGGCAGTCCCAGCAGGTCCCCGACCCGGAACTCCGCTGCGTGGTGGTCGCGCCGGGCGACCGCCACCATCGCCGGCGAGAGGTCCACGCCGACCGCGGCGACCCCCTGCCCGGCCAGCCACCCCGTCACGTGCCCGGGCCCGCACCCCAGATCCGCCACCGTCCCCCCGGCGGCCTCCTCGACCACCACTCCCAGCAGGGCCCGGTCCATCACCTTGAACCCCAGTTCGTCCCCCACCCGCTCCCGGTACTCCTCCGCCACCGCGTCGTAACTCCCGCGCACCCGCTCGTGGTTCACCTCGTTGGTCATCCCCGAAGCCTGGCACGGCGCCCCGTCGGCCGCGGCCGCGCGGGGTCGCGCGGCCGCGCCGGGCCGCCCGCCCGCCGGGATGCGGCTCCGGGAACGCGGCAGCCCCCGGCCGGGTGGGGGCGGGGGCTGCGATGACGCGCGGCGGGGGATCGGCGGTGGGGCGGGGTCAGGCGGCGGCCGGCTCGGGGGTGGGGGCCGGGGTGCTGGCGGGGAGGTGGCGCAGGAGGCGGTAGGCGAGGAGGGAGGCGCCGACCGCGAGGACGAGGCCGACCACGGCGGCGACGTGCAGGCCGTCGGTGAACGCGGTGCGGGCGGTGGTGAGGAGTTCGCCGCCGAGCCGGCCGGGCAGCTGGGCGGCGACGGTGACCGCGCCGCCGAGGGTGTCCTGCGCGGCGTGGGCGGCCTCGCCCTCCACACCGGCCGGGAGGCCGCCGTCCAGCCGGGAGCGGTAGACCGCGGCGCCGGCCGCGCCGAGCAGCGCGATGCCGAGGGAGCTGCCGAGCTCGACGGCCGTCTCGGAGGTGGCGGAGGCGACGCCCGCCCGCTCGGCGGGGGCGGCCGAGACGACCATCTCGGCGGTCAGGGTCATGGTGCCGACGGTGCCGGCGGCCAGCACGCCCGCCGCGGTGAGGATGAGCGCCAGCGGGGAGTCCGCGCCGACCTGGGTCATCAGCGCGAAGCCGACCGCGCCGATCAGGAAGCCGCTCGCCATCATCACCGCCGGGCGGACCTTCCCGGCGAGCGCCGAGCTGATGCCGACGGCCGCGCCGACGCCCACGCTGGGGACGAGCGACCAGAGCGCGGCGGTGAGCGGGCTCATGCCCTTGACCAGCTGCAGGTACTGCGAGGTGAAGAGGGTGAAGCCCATCATCGCGAACATCGCCACGGTGTTGACGCTGATCGCCCCGCTGAAGGCGCGGATCCGGAACAGGCCGAGGTCGAGCAGCGGGTGGGCGGCGGTGCGCTGCCGCCAGTAGAACGCGCCGCCGAAGAGCAGGCCGACCGGGACGGCGATCGCGGCGAGCGGGTCCCAGCCGTCCACCGCGAGCGTCTTGACCCCGTAGACGAAGGGCAGCACGGCGGCCAGCGAGAGGGCGGCACCCGGCAGGTCGAAGCTGCCGCGCTGCGGGGAGCGGTACTCGGGCAGCAGCACCGGGGCGGTGAGCAGGACCAGGACCATCACCGGGATGGCGAGCAGGAAGACCGAGCCCCACCAGAAGTGGTCGAGCAGCAGTCCGCCGGCCACCGGTCCGAGGGTGGCGCCGGCGGTGAGGATGCCGCCCCAGGCGCCGAGCGCGATCTGGCGCTGCTTGGGCTCGTGGAACATGTTGCGGATCAGCGCGAGGGTCGAGGGCATCACGGTGGCCCCGGCGGCGCCCAGCAGGGCCCGGGCGGCGATCAGCTGGCCCGCGCCGTCCGCGTAGGCGGCGAGCAGCGAGGCGCCGGTGAAGCCGACGGCGCCGATCATCAGCAGCAGCCGGCGGCCGATCCGGTCACCCAGCGCGCCCATCGTGATCAGCAGCCCGGCGAGCAGGAACGAGTACATGTCCATGATCCACAGCTGTTCGGTGCCGCTCGGCGCCAGCGTGGTGGAGATGTAGGGGACGGCGAAGAAGAGCACGCCCATGTCCATGGTGAGGACGAGGGTCGGGAGCAACAGGACGGCGAGGCCGATCCATTCGCGACGGCCTGCGCGGCCTGTGGTGGCGGTCATGGGAAAGACGGTACGGATGTGTCAGACGATTGTCTAGTACGAGCGTCTAAATCATGCGTGCCAGACGGGTGTGCAAGACATCCGTCTTGATCGGACGTAGCATTCGGGCATGGGAAATCGAGAGGACCTCATGGCCGGCGCCAAGCGCTGCCTGATCGAGAAGGGCTACGGGCGGACCACCGCCCGGGACGTCGCCACCGCCTCCGGCGTGAGCCTGGCGGCCATCGGCTACCACTTCGGCTCCAAGGAGGCGCTGCTCAACGCGGCGCTGATCGAGGCGACCGGGGAGTGGGGCGCGATGGTGGGGGCCGTGGTGGCGAAGGCCAACGAGGCGTCCGACGACCCGGAGGAACGGTTCGTCGCCGTGTGGGACGGCGTGCGGGACACCATCGCCGAGCACCGCGGCCTCTGGGTCGCGCAGTTCGAGGCGATGGTGCAGGTGGAGCGGGCGCCCGAGCTGCGGGAGGCGCTGGCCGGAGCCCAGAAGGACGGCCGGCTCGGACTGGCGGCCGTGTTCCAGGGGCTCGCCGAGGTGTCGGACACCGAGGAGGAGCTGGCCCGCGGCACCTTCTACCAGGCACTGCTGGTGGGCCTGGCCGGGCAGTGGCTCGCCGCGCCCGAGATGGCGCCGGGCGGGCGGGACCTGCTGCGCGGGCTGGAGATGGTCGGCGGCGCGCTGCTGAAGCCCGCGGGGGCCTGGCACGGTCCCGCGTCCTGAGCCCGCCCGGCGACCGCCGGGGGGCGGGACTCAGGCGGTGACGGCCGTCAGCAGCACCACCGAGTCGATGTGGGCCAGCAGGCCGTGCCGCTCCTGCGGGACGGCCTGCAACTGCCCCGTCGAGAGCTCCTCGCGCCGCCCGGCGATGGTGAGCGAGACCCGCCCGCGCAGCACCTGGACGCTGGCGGCGGCCGGGGCGTTGTGCTCGTCGAGCGAGGTGCCCGCGGTCAGCGCGATCACCGTCTGCCGCAGCACCCCGTCGTGCAGCACCAGATGGGCGCTGCGGCCGTGCGGGCTCTCGGCCGCCAGGGCCGCGTGCTCCGCGACGAGCTGTTCGAGATCGACCATCGCGCGTCCTCCTGCCGTCCGGTGCCGTCCTGCTGCGCGGGCGCTCCTGCGGCCCAGCGTCCCGGACGCGCCCCGCGCCCGCACGCCGAGCCGGGTCGCGGGCGGGTGCGCTCGGCGTGCGGAGGCGGCCGACTGCCCCCATCGTGGAGGCATGGCGACCAACGAGCGTTCTTTCAGCGGGTTCCAGGTCAACCGCTCGCTGCTGGCCGGCGGGGCGGTGCTGACCGGCATCGGCGCGCTGTTCGGCACGGCGGGTGCGGTGATGGTGTGCGCGGCGCTGGCCACGGCCGGCCGAGCCTGGGTGCGGGGACTGGACACCCCGCCGACCGCCATGGCCCAGCGGGCCCTGCACGAGGCCAAGGTGGCGTCCTCGGCCGGCTGGGACGCCTGGCGTGCGGAGCACCACTCGCCCAACTGAGAGCGGAGCCCCGGCCGTTCACCCGCCCGACTCCGCCGGCCGGGTGAACGCGGTGCGGGTGCCGCGCCCGGCCGAGGCCCGAGCGGCCCGGTTTACAGCCCGAGCGGCCCGGCCTACAGCCCGAGCGACTTGGCGACGATGCTGCGCATGACCTCGCTGGTGCCGCCGTAGATCCGGAACACCCGGTTGTCGGTGTAGAGCCGGGCGATCGGGTACTCCAGGATGTAGCCGTAACCGCCGTGCAGCTGAAGGCACTTGTCGATCACGCCGGACGCCGACTCGGTGCAGAACAGCTTGGCGGCCGCCGCGTCCGCCACCGTGAGCCCGCCGCTCTGGTACAGCTCCAGCGCGCGGTCCACCATCGACTGCTGCGCCACCACCTGGGCCTCGCAGTCGGCCAGCGTGAACTTGGTGTTCTGGAACTCGGCGACCGCCTTGCCGAACACCTTGCGGTCCTTGACGTACTGCACCGCGAACCGCACCGCCGCGGCGGAGGCCGCGTACGCCCCGACCGCGATCGCCAGCCGCTCCTGCACCAGGTTGTGGGTCAGGTACGCGAACGCCCGGCCCTCCTCGCCGAGCAGGTTCTCCACCGGCACCTTGACGTCCGAGAAGGCCAGCTCGGCGGTGTCCGAGGTGCGCAGGCCGATCTTCTGCAGCTTGCGGCCGACGCTGTAGCCGGGGGAGGAGGTGTCCACACAGAGGATGGAGAGCCCGGCCCGGCGGTTCTCCGGGTCGTACGGCGCGGTGCGGCAGACCACCAGGACGAGGTCGGCGAGGACGCCGCCGGTGATGAAGGTCTTGGCGCCGTTGAGGACGTAGTGGGTGCCGTCCTCGGAGAGCCGCGCGGTGGTCGAGATGCCGGCGAGGTCGGAGCCGGCGCCCGGCTCGGTCATCGCGATCGCGGTCATCAGGTCGCCGGAGACGAAGCCGGGCAGCCAGCGCCGCTTCTGCTCCTCGGTCGCGTACTCCAGCAGGTAGGGCAGCACCAGGCCGGTGTGCACCCCGGAGGAGCCGAAGCCGACGCCGGCCCGCGCCGTCTCCTCGGCGATCACCGCCTGGTACTTGAAGCCGCTCTCGCCCGCGCCGCCGTACTCCTCGGGCACCTCGATGCCGAAGACGCCGAGCGCGCCGAGCCGGCGGTAGAAGTCCCGCGGCGGGTGGCCCTCGGCCTCCCAGTCCTCGTAGACGGGGACGACCTCGTTGGCGATGAAGTCCCGGATGGTCTCCCGGAAGGCCTCGTGGTCCTCGGTGAACACGGTGCGGCGCACGGCGGCGCCTCCCTTCGGCGGTGCCCGGCGTTCGGTGCTGCCCGGCGTTCGGCGGAGTCCGGCGTGGCGGGCCCGGACGGCCCCGCCGATCGCCCCACAAGTTAATCCCCGGTAGCTTCGGCTGTCCAGGGTCGGGGGAGCGGCGTCCGTGCTGCTGCGAGCGGCCCTGCGGCCGGTCCGACGGGCCCTCAAGTGAACGCCTGCTAGCCTGCCGGGCGGCCTTCGAACGGCTGTCCGGCTGTCCGGCTGCCCGGCGGGGCGAGGGGGCGGAGCCGGTACGGGGAGGGGCTGGCGTCATGGTGGTGCGGCGGCCGCCCGCGGCGGTCCGGCGGGCGAGGATCCTGGCCGTGGCCGCCGAACGCTTCCACCGCGGCGGCTACCACCGGGTCTCGATGGCGGAGGTCGCCGCCGGCGTCGGCATCACCGCGCCCGCGCTCTACCGGCACTTCCGGAGCAAGGCCGAACTGCTCGACCGCACCGTCCGGGTGGGCCTGGACGCGCTGGCGGACGGCGTGCGCGCCGCCGGCTCGACGGCCGGACTCGCCGCCGCGCTGGCCGCCGTCGCGGTCGCCCACCGCCCCCTGGGCACCCTGGTGCAGCGCGACGCCCGGCTGCTGCCACCGGCGCGGCGGGCGGCCCTGCGCCGAGAACTGCGCGCCGTCGTCCGCCGGATGGCGGCCGTGCTGCGCGCCGAACGCCCCGGACTCACCGCCGCGGACGCCGAGTTGCTCTGCCGGTCGGCGCTCTCGGCGGGTGCCGGGCTCTCCCGCCTCTCCGCCGCCCCGCCGCCGCGCCGGGCCGAGCGGCTGCTCCGCGAGCTGCTCACGGCGCTGCTCGCCGTCCGCCTCGACGGCGCCGGCCCCCGCCTCGGCCCCGCTTTCGTGCCCGCGCCCGACCCCGGCCCCGCGCCGGGCGGACCGTCCCGCCGGGAGGACCTGCTGGCCGCGGCCGTGCGGCTGTTCCACCGGGAGGGTTTCGAGAACGTCGGCACCGACCGCCTCGGCGCCGCCGTGGGGATCTCCGGGCCCAGTGTCTACCGGCACTTCGACAGCAAGGCCCGCCTGCTGGCGGCGGTCCTGGCGCGCGGCCGGGAACGGCTCCGGCGCGAGGTCGGCGGCGCGATCACCGGGACCCCGGGCGGGCCGGAACGGGCGCTGGCGGCGGGCCTGGCCGCGTACGTGGCCTTCGCCCTGCGCGACGGCGGCCACCTCGGGCTGACGCTGAGTGAGACGGAGCGGCTGGAGCCGCCGGACCGCCGGGCCGCGGTGGACTTCCGGCGGGAGTTCCTGCGCGTCTGGGTCGACCTGCTCCTGCGGATGCGGCCGGAGGAGGACACGACGGCCGCCCGGATCCGGGTGCACGCGCTGTTCTCGCTGGTCGACGACGGGGTGCGGAACGGTCCGCGCGACGGACGACCGGATCTCGGCGACGGGCTGCTGCGGCTCGGCCGGGTGGTGCTGGGCCTCCCTCAGTCGGACCCCCGCTGACCCGGCCGACGAGGTCGGCCGGGTCCGGCGCGCCGCTCAGCGTCCGCGCTGCGGGGCGGCCGGGGCGGCCGGGACGGGGAGCTCGCCGTTGCCCTGCAGGACGCCGATGCTGCCGGTGTTCCCGGCCGCGGCGAGGGTGTTGCCCTGGTTGCCGGCGCCGGAGCCGAGGGCGGTCTGCTGAGCGCCGGCGAGGTTGCCGAGCACGTTGCCGACGACGTTGCCGGAGCCGGTGTTGCTCACCACGCCGCTGTTGGACTGGTGGTCCGCGCCGGCGGTGTCGTCGGCGCGGGCGGCGCCGGCGCCCGCGAGCAGGAAGGCTCCGAGGACGGTGACGGCGGCGGCTGCGCGGATACGGGACACGGTGGTCTCCCCGGGGGTGGAGTGCGAAAGGGCGGCGGCTGCCGGAGTGGCCGCTCCGCGGCGCCGTGGCCCGGCGCCGCCCGCCCAGGATTCACCGGGGTCCCGGAGGAACTCCACCGAAGGGAGGGGGATTCGCCCGATGGTGTTATCCGGATGATGGTCGGACTGCGGCCCGTAGCAGGGCCGTTCGATGCGCCCTTGGTGAATGCTTTACTGTTTCATTGCCAAGAGTCGACCTATCCTTCAGGCCCTCAGGAGTCCGCCCCGTGACCAGCCTCGCCCTCGGCCCGTCCTGGCTCGATCCGACCCACCTGATCTCCACCTTCGGGCTGATCGGCATCCTCGCCATCGTGTTCGCCGAGTCCGGCCTGCTGATCGGCTTCTTCCTCCCCGGTGACTCGCTCCTCTTCACCACCGGCCTGCTGGTGGCCGGCGGCACCTACCTGGACCAGCCGCTCTGGCTGGTCTGCGCGCTGATCGTGCTCGCGGCGGTGGCCGGCGACCAGGTCGGCTACCTGTTCGGACGGAAGGTCGGTCCGAGCCTGTTCCGGCGCCCCGACTCCCGGCTGTTCAAGCAGGAGAACGTGGAGAAGGCGGCGGCCTTCTTCGACCGGCACGGGCCGAAGGCGATCGTGCTGGCCCGCTTCGTGCCGATCGTCCGCACCTTCACCCCGATCGTCGCCGGGGTGAGCAGGATGAACTACCGGGTCTTCGTCCTCTTCAACGTGGTCGGCGGCGTGCTGTGGGGCGCCGGCGTCACGGTGCTCGGATACTTCCTCGGGCAGATCCCGTTCGTCCGGGACAACATCGAGGCGATCCTGATCGGCATCGTGCTGGTCTCGGTGATCCCGGTGGCCGTCGAACTGCTCCGCGCGCGCCGCTCCGGCCGGGCCGCCCCGGCCGGGAGCGCTTCCGCCGAGGCCGGCGCCGTCCGGGCCGACGCCGCCGCGACCCCGGCCGCCGGCGGCCGCCACCGCGCCGGGTAGGCGTCCGGGGGCGCCCGCGCCCGCCGCCGCGTACATGTGCGTCCGGCAGTTCGATCAGGCAAGGTGTATCCGGAGATCGAACGGCGGCCCGGGGGACCGGCACCGCCAGGGGCGGCAAGGAGCGGAAGAAGTGCCGAAGCGGGGCCGACCGGGCGGCGGCAAGAGGGCCAGGGGCGGCCGGGGCGGCCGTCCGCAGCGGCAGGCCCGCCCGGCCGCCGGTGCGCAGCCGCTCCACCCCTCCGAGGCGCCGCCCACCGAGGGGCTGCTCGGGCACCCCGCCCCGGTCACCGAGCCGACCGTGGAGATCCCGCTCGCCCCGCCCGTCCCCGAGACCAAGGGCCTGCTGGCCCCGGAGCCCGAGCCGGCCGCCCCGGCCGGGACCCCGGAGCCGTCGGCGCCCGCCGGGCCGCGGGAGGCCGCCGGCGAGCCGCTCGCCCCGGTGTACCGACGCCGCCCGGTGGCCGAGGACACCCTCACCCCCGAGGAGTGGCGGGCCGCCGGCTACACCCCGCCGACCGGCATCCCGCTCGGCGCCCTGAGCCCCGGCGCTCCCGGCGAGGCGCCCTGGCCGGACCGGATGCGCACCCTGCTGCGCACCCCGATGTCCGAGCGCCCCGCCTTCGAGCGGACCGCCCGCGAGCTGCACCCCGCGGCCGCCGCCGCCCGCAACGTGCCGCGCATCCTCGACCTCACCCTGCGCATCGGCGAGCTGCTGCTGGCCAGCGGCGAGGCCGCCGAGGACGTCGAGGCGGCCATGCTCGGCATCGCGCACGCCTACCGGCTGGACCGCTGCGAACCGCAGGTCACCTTCACCCTGATCGGCATCTCGCACCAGCCCTCGCTGGTCGAGCCGCCGATCACCGCCGACCGGGTGGTGCGCCGCCGGACCTCCGACTACACCCGGCTGAACGCGGTGTACGAGCTGGTCGCGGACATCACCGCCGAGCAGGTCAGCGTCAACGACGCCTACCGCCGGCTCGCGGTGATCCGCCGCAACCGGCACCCGTACGCGGCCTGGCTGCTCGCGCTGAACACCGGCCTGCTGGCCGGTGCGGCGACCTTCCTGGTCGGCGGGAAGATCGACGACAAGGCCTGGCTGGTCTTCCTCAGCGCCTTCGTCGCCGCCGTCCTGGGCGACCGGCTGGCCTCGCTGATCGCCCGCCGCGGGCTGCCGGAGTTCTACCAGTTCGTGCTGGCCGCGATGCCGGCCGCGGCCTCCGGCATCGTGCTCTCCTTCAACGACCTGGGCCTGCGCGGCTCCGTGGTGATCACGGGTGGACTGTTCGCGCTGCTGCCCGGACGCGCCCTGGTCGCCGCCGTGCAGGACGGCCTGACCGGCTTCTACATCACCGCCGCGGCCCGGCTGCTGGAGGTGATCTACCTGGTGGCGGGCATCGTCATCGGCGTGATGCTGATCCTCTACCTGGGCGTCGGCTTCGAGGCGAAGCTGCGGCCGGACGAGTCGCTGGTCGGCAACAACTACCCGCCGGTCCAGATGGCGGCGGCGATGGTGCTGACCCTCGCCTTCGCGATGCTGCTGCAGACCGACCGCCGCTCGCTGGCCCTGGTCACCCTCAACAGCGGCATCGGCTGGGCCAGCTACGGCGTGCTGGCCTACAACGCCGGGATCTCGCCGATCGTCGCGACCGGCGTGGCGGCCGGACTGGTCGGCCTCTTCGGCCAGCTGATGGCGCGCTACCGCAACGGGTCCGCGCTGCCGTACGTCACCGCCGCGATCGGGCCGCTGATGCCGGGTTCGGCGCTCTACCTCGGGATGCTCTCGTTCGCCCAGGGCCACCCCAGCGGGGGCCTGGTCCAGATCACCCGGGCCGCCGCGATCGCCATGGCGCTGGCCATCGGCGTGAACCTAGGCGGCGAGATCGCCCGGCTCTTCATGAAGCTCCCGGTCGGGGTCGAGCGCCCCTCGCTCGCCCCAGTGATCCCCCGCCGGGCCGCCAAGCGCACCCGCGGCTTCTGACGCCGGCCGTTGGCCCCCGGGCCATGTCGCGGCAGACCGCACGCAGTACCAGGAACGAAGGTAAGACGCATGACCACACTGCTGGACGGCTACCGCGACCACATCGTCGCCGCGCACAAGCAACCGCTGTTCCTGCTGCTGGTCGGGTTCATCACCTCCTTCGTCTTCATCCGGTTCAGCGTGCGGATGATCAGGGCCCAGGTGCGCTGGTGGCCCGGCAACGTGACGCCCGGCGGGCTGCACATCCACCACATGGTCTTCGGGCTGGGCTTCCTGCTGGCCGGCGGCATCGGGGTGTTCGCGACCTACGGCGGGCACCCGTGGATCGACGTCTTCGGGCTGCTCTTCGGCATCGGCTGCGGCCTGGTGCTGGACGAGTTCGCGCTGATCCTGCACCTGGACGACGTCTACTGGAGCGAGCAGGGCCGCAAGTCGGTGGACGCGGTGATCTTCGGCATCCTCTTCACCGGCCTGCTGCTCGTCGGGTACGTCCCGCTCGGCGCCGAGCCCACCGGGGAGACCAGGTGGGGGCTGGTCACCGTCATCTCGGTGAACGCGCTGGCGATGATCGTCACCCTGCTCAAGGGCAAGGTGTGGACCGGGCTGCTCGGCATCATGGTGCCAGGCCTCTCCTGGGTCGGCGCGATCCGGCTGGCCCGCCCGAGCAGCCCCTGGGCACGCTGGCGGTACGCCGCGAGCCCGCGCCTGCGGGCCCGGGCGCTCCGGCGCGAGCGCCGTCTGCACCGGCGCGCGGACCGGGCCCGGACCTGGCTCTTCGACCTGATCGCCGGGGCGCCCGACAAGGTCCCGGCGAACCATCCGGCCGCCCACCGGGTGGCCGAGCGGATGGCCGCCCGGGCCACCGCCCACCTGGACGCGCACGCCGCCCGGGCGCTGGCCCGGCGGTCCGCCCGGCTGGCCGACCGCCGCTCGGCGGCGGGTGCTGCCGTGGAGCACCCGTCGGGGAGCCACCGCGGTGTCGCCGCGGCCGGCGGCCCGGGTGGGTACGACGGGCCGGCCGACCGGGCGGGGCGGCACGGCCGCTCCCAGCAGCGGCGGCGGGCGGTCCGCGCCGGGCGCAGCCGGACGTACGCCGTCGGGTCGGCCGGCCAGGCGCCCCGGGAGGGACGGCATCGCTGGCTGCGGCCGCGCACCCGCAGGATGAGCCGCTAGCCCGGCCGCTCCGGAGGCCTGACCGCCCGGAGGCCGTCCGCTCCAGGTGCGGTCCGATCATCGGATCGACACCCGGTCGGCGGCGCGGGCTTGAGGGGGGAAAGCGGTCCGGCTTGAGAACATGGCGGTCAGTGACCGTCTTGTCACGGAATGGGAGGCTTCGCTGGGCCGCCGGGTCACCGGCGGCGGCGGGCACCGGCCGGTGCCGTCGTCACCCCGGTCCTGCGGCGGTGCGCGCGTGCGGCCGCTCCACTCCCTCGTGACCGTTCGAAGGGGTGAACCGTGGCGCGCAGGCTCCTGCCGACCCTCCTGTTGTCCCTCACCGCCCTGATCGGACTGCTCCCCGCCGCGGCCGCCGCCCCGGCGGAGCCCGGGCCGTCCGCCCCCGCCGGGCCGCCCGGTCCGTCGTCGGCCCCCGGTCCGTCCGGGGCCCCCGCCGGACCGGGGGAGCAGGCCTTCCCCTCCGCCGAGGAGATCGACCGGGCCCGGGCCGAGGCCGACCGCCGGGCCGGTACCGTCACCGCCATCGAGGCCGCGCTCACCGAGGCCGAGGCCGAGGTCGACCGGGCCGCCCGGACCGCCGAACAGGCCGTCGAGGCCTACAACGGCGCCCAGCTCGCCCTCAGCCGGGCCCGTACCGAGGAGACCGCCGCCGTCACCCGGGCGGCCGTCGCCGAGACCGAGCGGTCCGAGGCCGCCGAGGAGGCCGCCGCCCTGGCCGCCGAGACGTACCGGCAGGGCGCCGGCGCCGAACTCTCCGCGATCAACGCGCTGCTCGGCGCGCACGGCCCGCGCGAGGCCGGGGACCGGGCCGCGGTGATCGGGGTCGCCAGCGACCGCACCCGGCAGATCCTCGACGCGGCGGTCTCCACGGCCGCCGGGGCGGCCCGGGCCTCCGCCGCCGCGCGCACCGCGACCGGGGCCGCCGAACGCGCCGCCGCCGCGGTCGGTGCCGCCCGGGCCGGCGCCGAGGCCCGGCTGGCGGACCAGCGGTACCAGGTCGCGGCCACCGGCCTGCGGCGCGAGCAGCTGCTCGCCGAGCTGGCCGCCGCCCGGAACACCACCGTCGAGCTGGAGCGGCAGCGGCGCGAGGCGCTGGAGGCGATCGCCGCCCGGGAGGCCGAGGCCGCCGCCCGCGCGGCCGCCGAGAAGGCCGCCGCCGAGCGCGAGGCCGCGGAGCGGGCCGCCGCCGAACAGGCCGCGGCGGAGCAGGCCGCCCGGGAGGCCGAGGCCAGGGCCGCCGCCGAACGGGCGGCCTCCGAAGCCGCCGAGAAGGCCGCCGCCGAGAAAGCGGCCGCCGATGCCGCGCGGACGCCCCCGCCGGCCGGCTCCGCCGCCGCACCCCCGCCGCCGCGCTCCTGGTCGGCCGAGGGGGCGGCGGCCGCCATCGCCTTCGCCCGCACCCGGATCGGCCTGCCCTACGTGTGGGGCGGCGAGGGCCCGGGCGGCTACGACTGCTCCGGGCTGACCATGATGGCGTGGCGCGAGGGCGGCAAGCGGCTCAACCACTTCGCCGCCGACCAGTACGCCCAGTCCACCCCGGTCGGCTACCGCCAGCTCCGTCCCGGCGACCTGGTCTTCTGGAGCACCACCGGCCGGGCCGCCGACATCCACCACGTCGGCCTCTACATCGGCGACGACCAGATGATCGAGGCCCCCCGGGCCGGCATGCCGATCAAGCAGGCCAGCCTCTGGATCATGGGCACCCCGGACTTCTTCGCCCGGCCCTGACGCCGGCCCCGGCCCCGACCTCGTGCGGGGCCCCGGACCCCGCGGCCGCACCTCACGGGCGACGGCCGGCCGCGGGGCGGCGGGGCGCCGCTCAGCGCCTCGTCCCGTACCGGGTCAGGACCACGCCGCCGGGAAGCGTCCGCGCCTCCACCAGGTCCAGGCCGACCCAGCCGTCCAGCGCGGTGAAGAACGGAGTGCCGCCGCCCACCAGGACCGGATGGGTGGCGATCACGTACTCGTCGATCAGCCCGGCGCGCATGGCCGCCCCGGCGAGCGTCGCGCCGCCGATGTGCATCGGGTCGCCGTCCCCGGCCTTGAGCCGGGTGATCTCGGCGACCGCGTCGCCGGTGACCAGCCGGGTGTTCCAGTCGACCCGGTCGATCGTCGAGGAGAACACCACCTTCGGCGTGTCCCGCCAGTTCCGCGCGAACTCGATCTCCGCCGGAGTGGCGTCGGGCCGCCGGTCGCCGGTCGGCCAGTAGGAGCTCATCGTCTCCCACAGCTTGCGCCCGTACAGCGACAGGCCGCCCGCCCGCTCGTGGTCGAGCCACCACTGGAACAGCTCGGGGCTCGGCGGTCCGCTCCAGCCGATGTCGTCACCGGCCGCGGCGATGTAGCCGTCCAGGGTCAGGTTCATGCCGTAGATCAGTTTCCGCATGGCCCGGCCTTCCGTGCGTGGGTGTCCGCCGCGGGGGCCCGCGCGGCGCGGGAGACCCGTCGGTGCGCGACCCGGGCGCGCGGGTGGTCCTCGTGCCCGGGAATCAGCCTGGTGCACTCGGCCGACCCGGGCAAGCCGCCCGATCGCGACCGCGCCCTCGACCGCGCGGGGAGGCACCGAGGATCCGGGACCGGCCACGGGCGGCGAGGCCCCGCGGCCCGGTCCGGGCGCCGGAGGCTCACCCGGCCGCCACCGGCAGGCATTCCGCGAGCAGGCCGAGGACGTCGCGCCAGGCCCGCTCCGCGTGCCGCGGGTGGTGGCCGACGCCGGGGAGCACGGCCTGGTCGACCGGCGGGTGGTGGAAGGCGTGCAGCGCCCCGCCGTAGACCACCAGGCGCCAGTCGACGCCCGCGGCCTGCATCTCGGCGGTGAACGCCTCCCGTTGGGCGGGCGGCATGATCGGGTCCTCCGAGCCGACCCCGGCCCACACCGGGCAGCGGATGCGCGCCGCCTCGCCGGGCCGTCCCGTGGTCAGTCCGTTGACCGTGCCGATCGCCCGCAGGTCGACCCCGGCGCGGCCGAGTTCGAGCGCGATGGCGCCGCCGGTGCCGTAGCCGACGGCGGCGATCCGGTCGGGGTCGGTCCGCGGTTCGGCGCGCAGCACGTCGAGTGCCGCGTGGCCGATGTCCCGCATCCGGTCGAAGTCGGCGAGCAGCGGCATCACCCGCGCGAGCATCTCCTGGGGGTCGGTGAACCAGCGTCCGCCGTGGAGGTCGAAGGCCAGTGCCACGTAGCCGAGTTCGGCGAGGGCGTCGGCCCGCCGGCGCTGGACGTCGTTCAGGCCCGGACCCTCGGGGCCGAGCAGGACCGCGGGCCGGCGGCCGGTGCCGGCGGGGAGCGCGAGGTGTCCGATCATCGTCAGTCCGTCGGCCGGGTAGGTGACCGTGCGTGTGGTGACCGTCGTCATGGGACCGGACGCTAGCGCGGGCGCTGACCGGCGCGGGGCGGTCTTCGCCGTGGGCGGACAACGGGGGGCCGAGGCCGCTTCCCGCACCCGGAATAAATCGGATGCCCTCGCCGAAATCCCGCCGTACGGTGAGCGAATGGGCAACGAAACGACTGACGGCCCCCGTGATCCGGGCAGCGGCCGCGTGAAGGAGCAGGGCGACGGCGTCGACGCGATCGAGATCCGCGCCGTCGGCGTGGACGAGGTCGAGGCGTGGGACCGGGCGCTCGCCCTCGGCTTCCTGCGCTCGCACGTGGGCCGGGCGACGGAGTTCCGCCGCCGCCAGTGGGAGCCGGGCCGGATGATCGGGGCGTTCGACAACGACCGGATCGTCGCCACCTTCCGCAGCTTCGACGCCGAACTGACCGTCCCCGGCGGCGCCGTGGTGAAGGCCGACGCGATCACCGCCGTCACCGTGACCGCCACCCACCGGCGGCGCGGCCTGCTCCGTCGGATGATGACCGGGGACCTCGCGGCGGCCCGGGAGCGCGGCGCCGCCGTCGCCATCCTGATCGCCGCCGAGTACAACATCTACGGCCGGTACGGCTTCGGTCCCGCCACCCGCGGCCACGGCTGGAACATCGACCTGCTCCGTGCCGGCGGTCTGCGGGCCGGCCTGCCCACCGTGCCCGGCGGGCGGATCGACCTGGTCACCATGGAGGAGCTGCGCAAGGTCGGCCCCGAGCTGTTCGACCGCTGGCGGGTCACCCAGCCCGGCGTGATCGACCGCGACGAGCTCACCTGGCAGCGCCACACCGGTGAGATCGAGGTCCCGGGCTTCGACTGGAAGGAGCCCTTCGCCGTCATCCACCGGGACGCCGAGGGCAACCCCACCGGCCAGGCCGTCTACAAGGTCGACGACACCTGGGACGGCTCCTACCCGAACTGCACGCTCACCGTCCTCGACTTCTTCGCCCTCGACCGGCCCACCGCCGTCGAGCTGTGGCGCTACCTCTTCTCGGTCGACTGGGTGCGCAAGGCCGTGGTCGAGAACGTCGGCCCGGACGACCCGCTGCCGATGCTGCTGAACGAGCCGCGGGCCGCCACCCCGCACGCCGAGAACGCCGACTTCATGTGGCTGCGGGTGCTGGACGTCGAGGCCGCCTTCAACGCCCGGACCTACGGGGCGCCCGGCCGCGTGGTGCTGGACGTCGAGGACCGGGACGGCTACGCCGCCGGCCGCTGGGCGATCGAGGTCGCCGCGGACGGCACCGGCCGGTGCGTGCGGACCACCGACGAGGCCGACCTGGCGCTGGACGCCTCGGCGCTCGGCGCGCTCTACCTGGCCGGCGAGACGCTGCCCCGGCTCGCGGTCGCGGGCCTGGTCACCGAGCTGCGCCCGGGCGCGGTGGCGGCCGCGGACCTGCTGCTGCGCACGCCGCTGCTGTCCTGGAACATCGACGGCTTCTGACCGGCGCCCACCCCCGGCCCGCGCGGCCGGGGGTGTCCGCTACTTCACGGCGGTCTTGCCGATGGTGGGCAGGATGAAGTCCTGGATGAGGCCCTTGGCGTCGCGGACGATCGGCCGGAACACCCGGTAGCGCGAGAGGTTGATCACCCGGGCCGCCATGGGGGTCGACCGGCGGACGAACTCCCGGGTCCGCTCGGTGTCCTCGGTGCGGTCGAAGACCCAGTAGAGCACCACGACCATCAGGTGCAGCCAGAGCACGTCGGGCAGCAGCTCGACCAGTTCGGCGTCCAGCTTGGGCGCCAGGTCGGAGCCCTGGAGCACCTCGCGGAACAGCTCGACGGCCGTCGCCCGGGCCGGGTGGGACTCGTTGGAGAACGGGCTCAGCGAGCTGCTCGGGTCGGCGGCCGTGCGGAAGAACTGCGCGGCGAACTCGTGGTACGGGGCCGCCGTGTCGAGCCAGGAGACCAGGGCGATCTCCAGGCGCTCGGCGAAGTCCCGGGTGTGCGCCATGCGGTTCCTGGCGTCCGCCGCGTGGTCGTGCGTCATCCGGTCGTAGAAGCCCTGGATCAGGAACTCCTTGGCCGAGAAGTAGTAGTAGGCGTTGCCGACCGAGACGCCCGCCTCGGTGGCGATGGCGCGCATGGTGGTCTTCTCGTAGCCGCGCTCCTGGAACAGCCGCATCGCGGTCTCCAGGATCAGGGCCCGGGTCTGCTCGCTCTTGTCGGTCTTCGGCTGCGCGCGGCTGCCGCGCGTCTCGGCGGGGCCCGCGGCGCCCCCGTTCGTGCCGGTGCTGTCGTTCGCCGCGCTCGTGCCGTTGGCTGCCAGGTCGTCCACGGCCCCGAGCCTAGCCCGATCGGGTCAGTCCCAGGCGGTGTCGGTGCGTGCGGCACCGGACGACCCCTCCGCATCCGGTACCGACTCCGCCCGTCCGTATTTTTCGAACACGTTCAAAGGCATGGGTTGACTCTAGGTCATCACTTGAACGCGTTCAAGTGGGGATGCGATGCTGGACCCGTGAGCACTGTGATCCGCCCGGGCGGCCCCCGGGACACCGAGGCCGTCGCCGAACTGCACGCCGCCAGCTGGCGCACCGCGTACGCCGGGATCGTCCCCGACGACGCGCTCGGCGACGGGCTGGCCGCCCAGCGGCGCGAGATCTGGGAGCTGCGGCTGGCCGCCGAGTACGGCGGCCCAGAGAACACCCCCGAGCTGCTGATCGCCGAACGGAGCGGTGAGGTCGTCGGGTTCGCCTACCTCGTCCCGGACGGGGACGGCCGGATCCTGCTCGACAACCTGCACGTCCGCCCCGGGCTGACCGGCGGCGGCATCGGCCGGGAGCTCCTGGACGCCGCCCGCGCCCACACGGCCCGCCGCCACCCCCGGACCGACCTCTACCTGGAGGTGCTGCAGGCCAACACCCGGGCGATCGCCTTCTACGAACGCGAGGGCGCCCACCGCACCGCCGCGCGCGAGGGCGTCTTCCCGGGCGGCCACACGCTGCCGGAGTACGAGTACACCTGGCCGGCCTCCGACCTCGCCCGTCACTGGTCGTAGACGGTCACCGGTACCCCCCGGTCGCTCAGCCGGGCCGTCACCAGCGGCTCCACCGACGTCCAGCGCCCGCCCGCCAGCCCGCACCCGATCCGCGGCATGTGCACGGACGCGCCCAGGTCGAGCGCGTGCCCGCCCAGCGTCGCCAGCGCGGCGTCGATCGCCCCGTACCGCACCGGCGGCCCGGAGGAGCGGCCCGTGCGGATGCCCCGCTGGCCGACCATGTTGGCCACCCAGAGGTACGGTCCGACCCGCACCAGCTGCACGGCGCCGAGCCCGAAGTCGTTCCCCGCCCGCTCCCGGTGCCACCGCCGGTACGCCGCCTCCGGCTCCGGCCAGCGGCGGGAGACCGCCAGCACGAACCCCTTCCCCCAGCCGCCGAGGTCGTTGCAGACGTGCGCGACGACTTTCACCCCCTTGCCCAGGGGTGCCGTGGCGTCGCCGCGGACGTAGCTGATGGTGTTCGCGGGTGTCATGCCCGAACGCTAGCGCGCCGCACCGACAGGGCGTTCGGGATCTTCCGCCGGAACGGCCAGGTGGCGGCGGCCGGCGAGGGCGATCAGCAGGGCGAGCGCCGCCGCCCCCGCCGGGATCCAGTAGCCCGCGCCCGGCCCCGCGTGCTCGGCGACCGCGCCGGCCAGCGCCGAACCGGCCGAGATCCCGACCAGGATGCCGGACACCGCGATCGCCATGCCCTCGTTCAACCGCCGCCGCGGCAGCAGCTCCTGGAGCAGCGTCATCCCGGTGACCATGGTCGGCGCGGTCCCCGTCCCGGCCGCGAACAGCGCCGCCCCGAGCAGTGCGAGCCCCGCGCCGCCCAGCCCGGCGGCCAGCGGCAGGAGCAGCAGCCCCGCCATCGCCGCGACGCCCCGCAGGAAGCGGGCGCCCGCCGGCCCGCTCGGCCGCAGCGTCCCGAAGACCAGCCCGGCCACGCAGGAGCCGGCCGCCACCAGGGCCAGCAGTCCGCCCGCGACCGGCCGGTGCCCCAGCGCGTCCGCGTAGGCGACCGTGGTCAGGTCGAGTGCGCCGAAGACCATGCCGGTGCTGAGGAAGGCCAGCGTCAGCACCCGCAGTCCCGGCACCCGCAGCGGCGGACCGTGCCGTCCGGCGGTGGGCCGGCCGGGGAGCGGGTGGTCGGCGAGCGGCGGCTCGGTGCGGCGCTGGGCCGCGAAGAGCAGCGCGCCGGCCGCGCCGAGCCCGCCGGCGGTGAGCAGACCGGCCT
The DNA here is from genome assembly GCF_042799475.1 of Kitasatospora sp. NPDC057692. Taxonomy (NCBI): domain Bacteria; kingdom Bacillati; phylum Actinomycetota; class Actinomycetes; order Kitasatosporales; family Streptomycetaceae; genus Kitasatospora; species Kitasatospora sp. NPDC057692. Next base: position 55,483 of record NZ_JBHVIV010000006.1, read on the forward strand.
CCGGCGCGACCGCGGTGCACAGCACCATGCCGAGCACCGGCCCGGTCATGAAGCAGAGTTCGTCCAGCACCTGCTCCAGGGAGTTGGCGAGGTGCAGCTCGTCCGGCTCCTCCCGGAGCAGGTGCGCCCAGCGGGCGCGGGCCATGCCGCCGAGGTTCGGCGCCGCCGCCCCGGCCGCCCAGCAGACGTGGAGCGTCCAGTCGGGCGCCCCGGTGCGGACGCAGAGCAGCAGCGCGGAGAGCGGCAGCACGTTGTAGAGCACCGCCGGGACGGTGACCCGTGCCTGCCCGAAGCGGTCGACCAGCCGGCCGATCAGCGGCATGCCGATCGCCCCGGTGATCAGGCCGACCGCCCCGACGGTGCCCGCCAGCGCGTACGAGCCGCGCCGTTCGGCGAGCAGCACCACCAGGGAGACGCCGGTCATCGACATCGAGAGCCGGCCGAGCAGCCCGGCCAGGGTGAAGGCGGCGGTGCCGGGGCGGGCGAACAGGCGTCGGTAGGGGGCGAGCACGGGACTCCGTCGGGCGAGGGGAGGGGGCCCCTCAGCCTCGGGCCGCCGACGGGGAGCGGTCCAACACCTGTTCGGCCGCATTGACAACAGCACGTTGTCAACGGCCCGGGGCCGCCCGGTCCCGGGCCGTTGCTAGCCTGCCGCCATGCCCCGTGACCTGCACCCCCGTCTGCTCCGCGGCTTTGTCGCGACCGCCGAGACGCTGCACTTCGGACAGGCCGCCGAGCGCCTGCACGTGGCCCAGCAGGCGCTCAGCCGGGACGTCCGGACGCTGGAGCGGCTGCTCGGCGACGCGCTGTTCACCCGCACCACGCGCAGCGTCGAACTCACCGCGGCCGGGCACGGGTTGCTGCCCAAGGCGCGCCGGCTGCTGGCGCTGCACGACGAGATCCTGGCCGGCACCGCGCACCGCGCGCTGCTGCTGGACCTCAACAGCGACGTCACCGGACCGGACCTCACCAGCCACCGGCTGCTCCAGCGGGCCCGCGCCGCCTGGCCGGAGGGCGAACTCCTGGCCCGCTTCCACGGCGGTCTGGCGGCCGCCGCCGGTGAACTGCTCGCCCACCGGCTGGACGTCTCGTTCGGCCGCTTCGCCGGCCTGGCCCCCGGGGTGCGCGCCCAACTCGCCCAGCGGCCGGTCCGGTTCGAGCCGGTGTCGGTGATGATGGCGGCCGGCCATCCGCTCGCGGGGCGGCCGGTCCTGCGGATGGCCGACCTGGCCGGCCATCCGGTGGACGTCTGCGCGGGCAACCCGGCCACCAGCGAGTGGGCCGACCTCGGCCTGCGGCTGCTGCGCGAGCACGGCCTGGTGCCGGCGCCGCCGCGGGTCCCGCCGGTGGGGGTGGGCGAGACCGCCCGCTACCTCGCCCGGCACGGCGATCCGATGCTGACCACCGCCGGCGGCCCGGTGCTGCCGGGCGCGGTGAACGTGCCGCTGGCCGAGCCGGTGCCGCTCAGCCTGGTGAGCCTGGTGCACCGCCCGGACCTGAAGCATCCCGGGCTGGCCGCGCTACTGTCCGCGGCCGCCGAACTCGGCGCGCGCGAGGCGTGGTTGCGCCGCCCGGCGGACAGCTGGCTCCCGGCCCCGGACGCCGCGCTGCTGGCGCCCTGAGCGGCCCGCCTTCCGGGCGTGCGGCGCGGCCGCGGCCCCGGCGAAGGTGGTGTGCGAACCTGCCCGGATCGCGGAATCGCCGGGCGCCGGAAGGTTGTTCGATCCGAAGACGACTCCACCCCTGCCGCTCGGGGGTCGGCAGGGGTGGAGTCGGGTGCGGGCGCGCGGTCGTCAGGAGCGCCACGCGCGCCCGCGGTCGGGGCGGGCCCACCGGGCCCGGGGCCGCAGTCGGCCGGGTCAGGCCGCCTTCACGGCGGAGATGTCGAAGGTGAGCTTCACCTTCTCGCCGATCAGCACGCCGCCGGTCTCCAGGGCCGCGTTGTAGGTCAGGCCCCAGTCGGTGCGGTCCAGGACGGCCTTGCCCTCGAAGCCGACCCGGTCCACGCCGTAGGCGTCGACGGCCGCACCGGTGAAGTCGAGGTCCAGGACGATCGGGCGGGTGACGTCCTTGATGGTCAGGGTGCCGCTCATCCGGTAGGAGTCGTCGCGCACGCGCTCGGCGGAGGTGCTGCTGAAGCGGATCTCGGGGAAGGTCTCGGCGGCGAAGAAGTCGCTGGTGCGCAGGTGCTCGTCGCGCTGGGCCTGGTTGGTGTCGACGCTGCCGACCTTGATGACCAGCTCGGCGCTGGAGTTGGTCGGGGTGGTGCCGTCGAGGTGCAGCTTGCCGTCGTACTCGGTGAAGCGGCCCTTGACGTTGGTGACCATCGCGTGGCGGACCGAGAAGCCGATCTCGCTGTGCGTGGCGTCGATGGTCCAGTCGCCCGAGAGGTGGCCGAGGTCCGGGCCCTCGGTGACGGCGACGGTGGTGGTGGTCGCGGTGGCGACGTTGTTCTTGGTGCGGTTGAACAGGCCCATGGCTCCTCCTCGGGTTCGAAGCCAGTTGTTTAGGCTTCAACTTGTTGGCTCCACTGTAGACCGGTTTCGTTCAAAGTTCAACCATGCTGGTCGGGGGCCTGTCGGTAGGGTCGGATCCGGTCGGGCCGCCCGGTTTGACCCTCGACCTGGTCGAGGCCCCAGAGTCCCCGCATGGAGAGCGACCTGCGCAGCATCGGAGAGCTGGCCCGCGACAGCGGTCTGAGCGTGAGCGCCCTGCGTTTCTACGACGGCGCCGACGTGCTCGCCCCCGCCCGGGTGGACCCGCGCACCGGCTACCGCTGGTACGCGCCCGAGCAGCTCGCGGACGCCCGGCTGCTGGCCCGGCTGCGCCGGGTGGGCCTGCCACTGGCCGGCATCCGGGCCGTGCTCGGCGCGGCCCCCGGCAGCGGCGAGGGGCGACGGGTGCTCGACGCCCACCTGCGCCGACTGGAGGACGGCCTCGCCGACGCGCGCCGGGAGCTCTCCCTGATCCGACGGCTGATCGACGAGAGGGAGAACCCGATGACCGCCACCCCCGAAGAGCACCGCTTCACCGTCCCCGCCCGCGCGCTGGCCGGGGCCCTGGACGCCGTCCGCTTCGCGGTCGGCGGCGACCCGGAGCTGCCGGTCCTGTCCGGTGTGCTGTTCGACCTGGACGGCGGACTGCTGCGGCTGGTCGCCACCGACCGCTACCGGATGGCCCTCGCCGAGATCCCCGTCGACGCCCCCGAGGCTCCCGATGCGTCCGACGCCTCCGGGGCCTCCGCCGCCGCGATCGTGCCGGCCGCCCTGGCCGACGCCGTCCGGGCGCTGCTCGGCCCCGCCGCCGGGCCGGTGGAACTGGTGCTCGGCGGCCCGGCGGTGCGCGTCGCGGTGGACGGCCACCGGATCGAGGGCGCCGCGCTCGACCACGACTACCCCGACTACCGCGCGCTGGTCCGGCTGGACCCGGTCCACCGGGTCGGCCTGCCCGCCGCCGACCTGCGCGAGGCGGTCGCGTCCGCCCCGACCCGCAGCCTCCCGTCCGGCCCGGACGGCGCCGACTGCGAGGTCACCGTCCTGGCCGTCGACGAGGCCGGCCGCCTCACCGTCGCCGACCCCGACGCCGGCGCGCCGGGACCGGACGCCCTCCGGGTGGCGGTCAACCGGGACTTCCTCCTGGAGGCCCTGGCGGCGGGCGCCGCGGGCCAGCTCGTCCTCGAACTCGGCGGCCCGGTCGCCCCCCTCGCCATCCGCACCCCCGACCGCCCCGGCACCTTCTCCGTGCTCATGCCGGTCCGCCTCCCGGCCTGACGCGCCCCGGCCGGTCCGGCGGACCGGGTCGTTTGCTGGTGCTAGCGCCGCGCTTGCAAAAGCAAGCAGGGTGGGGCAGGGTGGCCCCATGGCCTCCCTGAACGTCGGCTCGCTGGGCGAGTACATCCGCGAACAGCGGCGCAGTGCGCAGTACTCGCTGCGTCAGCTGGCGGAGGCCGCCGGCGTGTCCAACCCCTACCTCAGCCAGATCGAGCGAGGGTTGCGCAAGCCGAGCGCGGAGATCCTGCAGCAGATCGCCAAGGCGCTGCGGATCTCGGCGGAGACGCTCTACGTCCAGGCCGGGATCCTGGAGGAGCGGCGCGGTGAGGGCCTGGAACTGCGGGCCTCGATCCTGGCCGATCCGCTGATCAACGAGCAGCAGAAGCAGGCGCTGCTCGCGGTCTACGACGCCTTCCTCAAGGAGAACGCCGCCGGGAGGCCGTCCGGCGCGGACGAGGGTGCGGACGGGAGCGCGGACGAGCACGAGGGCAAGGCACCCTAGACACCACGGGAGGACCGGCCGTGCCGATCACGGACGAGATCAAGAAGACCCTGACCGACCCGACCCCGCTGTACGCCATCGCCGGCGCCGGGGACCTCGCCTACGAGAAGCTGCGGGAGGTGCCGGGCCGGGTCGAGGCGCTCGCGGCCGACCGCAGGGGCGCCCAGGAGAAGGCCACCGCCCGGCTGGCCGAGGCCCAGGCCCGGCTGGTCGAGGCGCAGTCCAAGGTCACCGGCACGGTCACCGCGCTGCCGACCGACCTCAAGGTCCTGCAGGAGAAGGCGCAGACCTTCGCGCTCCAGCAGGTCGGCCGCGCCGTCGAACTGGCGGTGAGGGCCAAGGAGACCTACGACGGGCTCGCCGAGCGCGGCAAGGTGGCGGTCGAGCGCGGGCGCGAGGCCGAGGCCGGTGCGGACGAGGCCGTCGCCGAGCGGGTCGACGCGTCGGCGGCCGAGGGCGAACTCGTGGAGGGCGAGCTGGTCGAGGACGAGGCGCCCGTCGCCCCGAAGCGCGGCCGCTCCCGCAAGACCGCGCAGTAGGGCCGCGGAGCCCCGGGGCGCATCGGGCGCCGCCGGGTCGTTGACCCCTTCGCGGACGCCCCGTCGTGCCAGGATGGACCGACGGGGTGCCGCAGCGAGACGAGGAGGCCGTGATGGGCGGAGTGGCCCAGATCCTGATCCTGGACTACCTGAATCCGTTCTGGTGGCTGGCCGTCGCCATCCTGGGCTACAAGCTGTTCGCCCTGATCGACGCCGCCACCCGCCCCGAGGACGCCTACCGGGCGGCCGACAAGAAGACCAAGGGCTTCTGGCTCGCGATCCTCGGCATCGCCTTCGGGCTGGACCTGCTGTTCGGCGCGAACTTCATGACCAGCTTCCTCACCCTGGCGGGCCTGGTCGCCGCGATCGTCTACGTGGTCGACGTCCGCCCGGCGATCCGGGCGCTGACCAACCGGGGCGGCGGCCGGGGCGACCAGCGCAACATGGGGCCGTACGGGCCCTGGTGACGGCGGGAGCACCGCGCCCCGGCGTCCGGCGGATCCACCGCCCGGACGCCGGGGCGCGGTGCGTCCGGCACCGGAGTCAGCCGAGGATCAGCTGCACCGGGTTGCGCTCCAGCAGCAGCACCGCGACGTCGTCCGTCAGGGCGCCGCCGTTCAGCTCCTCGACCTCGGCGATCGCGCTGTCGACCAGTCGGCCCCGGGTGAGCCCGGCGGACTGGTGGTCGCCGATGAGGTCGGCCAGGCCGTCCTGGCCGAGGCGGCGGGAGCCGGCGCCGATCCGGCCCTCGATCAGCCCGTCGGTGTAGAGCAGCAGCCGCCAGCCGGGGCGCAGCTCGAACCGGTGGGCCGGCCAGACGGCCTGGCCGTCGTCGCAGGGGAGCAGGCCGAGCGCGGGGCCGGCGTGCTCGGCGGGCAGGCCGAGCGGGGTGTGGTCCTCGCCGAGCAGCAGCGGCGGCGGGTGGCCGGCGAGGTGGAGCCGGGCCCGTTCGGCGGCTCCGGGGGCCTCGGCGTCGTTGGGCTCGATGCTCAGCATGCAGAGCGTCGCGAAGATCTCGTCGCTGCGCCGTTCGTGTTCCAGCACGTGCTGGAGGGTGGTCAGCAGGGTCTCGCCGGTGAGGCCGGCGAAGACCAGGGTCCGCCACGCTATCCGCAGCGCCACGCCGAGGGCCGCCTCGTCGGGCCCGTGGCCGCAGACGTCGCCGATCACCACGTGGACGGTGCCGTCCTCGGTGCGGACCGCGTCGTAGAAGTCGCCGCCGAGCAGGGCGCGGCGGCGGCCGGGGCGGTAGCGGCGGGTGAAGGAGAGGTTCGCGCCGTCGAGCAGCGGGGTGGGCAGCAGATGGCGCTGGAGGCGGGCGTTCTCCTGGCCGCGCAGCTCGGCCTCGACGAGCCGGCGCTGCGACTCGTCGGCGCGCTTGCGCTCGACGGCGTAGCGCAGGGCGCGGGCCAGCAGCGGGCCGTCGGTCTCGTTCTTGACCAGGAAGTCCTGGGCGCCGGCGGCCACGGCGGCCGCGCCGAGTTCGGCTCCGGCGGCGTCGGTGAGGACCACGACGGCGGTGTGCGGGGCCCGGCGGAGCAGTTCGTGCAGGCCCTCCAGCCCGTCCGAGGGGTCGGAGGGGTGCGGCAGGTCGGCGGGGGCGGCGAGGTCGAGCAGGACGCAGCTGAAGTCGCCGCGGCCGAGGTCGGAACCGCGCGGGCGGCCGCGCCGGGTGCCGGGGGCGAGCAGGGCGAAGGCCTGGTCGAGGCCGCGGGTCCAGTGGATCTCGATCGGGGCGCCGCTGTCGGCGACGGCGGCCTTGAGCAACTGGGCGTCGCTGGCGTCGTCCTCGATCACCAGCAGCTTGAGCGGGGCGGTGGCGGGGGGAGCGGTCGCGGGGGCCGCGGGGGCGGCGTCCGAGCGGGGGTGGGGTATCGGCGCGGCCGCCGTGGCAGGGCCGGCCGACTGCCGGGTCGCCGCGGGGGAGCGGTCGGAGGCGGACCGTTCGGGGACGGACCGTTCGAGGGGGCCCCCGGAGCGGGCGCCGTGCTGGGCGCCCGGCGGGTCCGCGGCAGCAGGTGCCCGCCCGTCTCCCGTTGCGGGCATCGGCTGATCCTCCCTTTCCCCGCATGCGTAACGGCCGGCGTCCGTCCGCAGTGCCCGCTTGGCACCCTGCGTCGGGGAACTTCTCGCGACCATAACGTGATCTCCGGGGATTTCTCTGACCGACCGGCGCCGTTGTGGCTATCGCCACGCCGGTGGCGGTGTGTTGGATGGGTGCTGGGAGTACGAGCGGAGGCCCGTGCCGACGGGTGTCGGGGCGGGCGGGAAGAGGAGTTCTGTGATGGTGACGCGCATCACCCTGGTCGAGGGTGACATCACGGCGCAGCAGGTGGACGTCGTCGTGAACGCGGCCAATTCCTCCCTGCTGGGCGGCGGTGGTGTGGACGGGGCGATCCACCGCCGGGGCGGGCCGGGGATCCTGGACGAGTGCCGCGGGCTGCGGGCCTCGCGGTACGGGCGGGGGCTGCCCACCGGGCGGGCGGTGGCGACCACGGCCGGCGACCTGCCGGCCCGCTGGGTGGTGCACACCGTGGGGCCGGTCTACCTGGCGGACGAGTACGAGGGGCGGGCGGAGCTGCTGGCCTCCTGCTATCGCGAGTCGCTCCGGGTGGCGGCGGAGCTGGGTGCGCGCACGGTGGCCTTCCCGGCCGTGTCGGCCGGGATCTTCGGGTGGCCGCCGGCGGATGCGGCCAGGATCGCGCTCGGCACCGTCGCGGCGGTGACGGCGGAGCCGGGGAGCGGACCGGAGGAGGTGCGGTTCGTGCTGTTCGGGGCCGAGATGTACGGGGTGTTCGCGGGTGTCGGGCGGGAGCTGGGGCTGACGGGACCGGAGTGAGCACCGGGCCGGATCCCATGGTGGCGTGACGAGGCGTCAACACGCCAGAGATATTCGATAACTCGTTCGAGTGAAACCACGGACCCGGTCGCCATCGCCCGCCGGGCACCGCTGACCGGGACCGGCGGGTCCGGGTGCGGCGGGTCCGGGGCCTACGGGGCCAGCGCCGTCCAGGGCAGGGTGACCTCGCCCTGCCGCCACCGCCCGCGCGCGTCGACCAGCGGCCAGGACCCGGCCAGCGAGCCGCAGGCCGCCACCCAGCGCTGCCGGGCGCCGAACGCCCCGTACGGCGCGGCCGCCGCCCAGGCGCGGTCGAAGTCGCGCAGGAACGCGTGCACCGGCCGCCCGGGCACGTTGTGGTGGATCAGCGCCTTCGGCAGCCGTTCGGCCAGGTCCGAGGGTTGGCCGAGGCCGCCCAGCCGGGCCGCGAAGGTGACCGTCCGCGGCCCCTCCGGGCCGAGCGCCACCCAGACGTGCCGTCGGCCGATCTCGTCGCAGGTGCCCTCGACCAGCAGCCCGTCCGGGGCCAGCCGGGCGCACAGCCGCTCCCAGACCCCGGCCACCGCCGACTCGTCGTACTGCCGCAGCACGTTGGCGGCCCGGATCAGCTGGGCGGGGGTCCCGCCGTCCAGCGGCACCTCGAAGCCGCCGCGCCGGAAGGTCAGCAGCGGCGGCACCGCGTACGGCAGCGCCGCGGCGACCCGGGCCGGCTCGATCTCGATCCCGACCACCCGGACGTCCGGCCGCACCGCCCGCAGCCTCCCGGACAGCTCGACGGCCGTCCACGGCGCGGCGCCGTAGCCGAGGTCGACGGCGACCGGCGGGTGCCCGGCGGACCGCAGCGCGGGGCCGAGCGCGTGGGCGATCCAGCGGTCCATCCGGCGCAGCCGGTTGGTGTTGGTGGTGCCGCGGGTGACGGTGCCCACCGGCCTCCCGGCCCGTCCGCGGGCGGGCGCGGGCGCGGGCGCGGTCGCGGTGTCGGGGGAGGAGGCGGCCATGCCCCACAGGGTACGGGGCCCACGGCGGCCGCCGGCGGTGCGGCCCGTGGCGTGCGGCGGCCGGTCCCGTGCGGTGGTCCGTCCCGTGCGGTGGTCCATCTCATGCGGCGGCCCGGGAATGCCGGTCGGCGATCGCGTGGTTGGCAGACTGGTGGTGATGTGTGCCCGGACGGGGCAGCGGTCGGGCGCGCCGCACCGGGCGCCGCGGACGTGCGGCCCGCGGGCGGTGGCGCACACACCGGACAGCAGGCAGAACAGCAGGCAGCAGGCAAGCAGGGCTGCTGAGGCGGGCAGTACACGAGGAGGCTCCAGCCAGGTGATCCAGCACCCCGTCCGTTCGGTTCGCCGTGCCCAGCCGGCCACGCCCGCGCGCGGCCGGCTCCAGTCGCTCGTCCAGGGCGGCCGGCGCCGCCCGCGCCGGATAGCGATGCTCAGCGTCCACACCTCCCCGCTGCACCAGCCGGGGACGGGCGACGCGGGAGGCATGAACGTCTACATCGTGGAGCTGGCCAAGCGCCTGGCCGAGCTCAACATCGAGGTCGAGGTGTTCACCCGGGCGATCTGCTCGGACGACGCGCCCACCGTGGAACTGGCCCCGGGCGTGCTGGTCAGGCACGTCACGGCCGGCCCGTACGAGGGACTGGTGAAGGAGGACCTGCCCGCCCAGCTGTGCGCCTTCACCCACGGGGTGCTGCGCACCGAGGCCGGCCACCGCCCCGGCCACTACGACCTGGTCCACTCGCACTACTGGCTCTCCGGCCAGGTCGGCTGGCTGGCCGCCGAGCGCTGGGGTGTGCCGCTGGTGCACACCATGCACACCATGGCGAAGGTCAAGAACGCGGCGCTGGCCGAGGGCGACACCCCCGAGCCGCCGGCCCGGGTGATCGGCGAGACCCAGGTGGTGGAGGCGGCCGACCGGCTGATCGCCAACACCACCGAGGAGGCCGCCGAGCTGGCCCGGTTCTACGCGGCGCGCCCGGACCAGCTGGCCGTCGTCCACCCGGGCGTCAACCTGGACGTGTTCCGCCCGGCGGCACCGGGCGCCGAGCGGGCCCGCCGGGCCGCCCGGGCCCGGCTCGGGCTGCCGGCCGACGCCGCGGTGCTGCTCTTCGCCGGCCGCATCCAGCCGCTGAAGGCCCCGGACGTGCTGCTGCGCGCGGTCGCCGTACTGCTGGAGCGGCGCCCGGAGCTGCGCGAGCGGCTGGTGGTGCCGGTGGTCGGCGGGCCGTCCGGCACCGGGCTGGCCCGGCCGGAGAGCCTGCACAAGCTGGCCGCCCAGCTGGGCATCGGCGACGTGGTGCGGTTCCACCCGCCGGTGGGCCAGGCGCTGCTCGCCGAGTGGTACCGGGCCGCGACGGCGCTGGTGATGCCCTCGTACAGCGAGTCGTTCGGGCTGGTCGCGCTGGAGGCGCAGGCCTGCGGCACGCCGGTGGTGGCGGCCGCGGTGGGCGGTCTGCCGGTCGCCGTCCGGGACGGCGAGACCGGCACCCTGGTGGCCGGCCACGACCCGGTGGACTGGTCGTACGCGCTGGAGCCGTACGCCACCGACCCGGGGCTGGTGGCCCGGCGGGGCGCCGCGGCGGCCCGGCACGCGGCCGGGTTCGGCTGGGACACCGCCGCCGCGACCACCGCCGAGGTGTACGCCGGCAGCCTGGCCCGGTCGGTCGGCCGGCTGGCCGGGGCGCGCCAGCGGCGGCCCTGAGCCGCCGCCCGCGCGGCTGCTCCGGATCCGCTCCTGCACGCGCGCGTACCGCCGAGTAACGTCACCCCCATGGCAATCCGCACCAAGGACGAGGCCCTGACCCTCCTGCGCACCGCCCTGGACGAGGCCGGGGTGGCCTGGGAGCCGGCCGCCGCCGACCCGTACACCCTGGTGGCGGCCCTCCCGGGCACCCGGAAGCTGAGCACCACCTGCGCCCTGCGGGTCGGCGACCACACGCTGTCGGTGAACGCCTTCGTGGTCCGCCGCCCGGACGAGAACCACGAGGCGGTCTACCGCTGGCTGCTGGAGCGCAACACCCGGCTCTACGGCGTGGCGTACGCGGTCGACCGGCTCGGGGACGTCTACCTGGCGGGCCGGCTGCCGCTGGAGTCGCTGACCCCGGACGTCGTGGACCGGCTGCTGGGCACGGTGCTGGAGAACGCCGACGAGCCGTTCAACACGCTGCTGGAACTGGGGTTCGCCACGGCGATCCGGCGGGAGTGGGAGTGGCGGACCAAGCGCGGGGAGTCGACCCGCAACCTGGCCGCCTTCGCCCACCTCGCCGTCCCGGGCCCGGACGCCCCGCCGGTGTCCGCCGAGTAGCCGCGGCGCCGTCCTGCTCAGCCGCCGTCCTGCTCAGCCGCCGGCCGGGGCCCGCTCCGGCTCGGCGGCCCGCTCCGCACCGGGGACCGGGGGCGTGTCGGCGACCGGGGACGCGCCGGGCGCCGGGGCCGCCGCCACGGCCGCGGACTTCGCCAGCGCCGCCCCCGGCCGCCGGCCGAGCAGGACGTACCCGCCGGCGGCGACCGTGCCGAGCACGGCGCAGGCCCCCCACATCACCCCGCTGCCGGCCCGCTCCAGCAGCACCCCGCCCGCCGCCGGGCCGAGGAACGAGGCGAGCGACCAGGAGAGCGAGTAGACGCCCTGGTAGCGGCCGCGCGCCTCGGCCGGCGACAGCTCGGAGACCAGGCCCATCATGGTCGGCGCGTTCAGGATCTCGCCGAGCGTCCAGACCGCCACGGTGAAGGCGTAGAACCAGGCCGAGGAGCCGGCCAGCGCGGTCAGCCCGAAGCCCCAGCCGATGAGCAGCGCGCTGGCGACCAGCAGAGCGGTCCGGTCCCGGCCCTCCATCCACCGGGTGAGCGGGATCTGGAGCACCACGATGAGCAGGCCGTTGAGGCCGATCACCAGGCCGTACTGGGTGGAGGTGATGCCGGCCCGGCCCATGTCCACGGCCAGCGTGGTGGAGCCCTGCTGGGCGACCAGGGCGAGCAGCAGGTTGAGCACCACCACCGCCATGAAGCGGCCGTCCCGGAACACCGCGCCGAGGCCGATCGCCGGCCGGGCCGCCGCTCCGCCCGGGGCCGCGGCGGCGTCGGGCCTGGTCTCCGGGATGCGCACGAAGATGACCACCGCGCAGACCACCGTGGAGAGCGCGTCCAGCAGGAACAGCGTGAGGTAGCCGTGGGTGGCGATCAGGCCCGCGACCGCCGCGGAGAGGCCGAAGCCGATGTTGATCGCCCAGTAGTTCAGCGCGAAGGCGCGGACCCGGTCCTCGGCGGGCACGATGTCCGCGATGATCGCGGAGGTCGCCGGCCGGGTTGCGTTGTTGCAGAAGCCGACCAGGAAGGCGACCGCCGCGATGGCCACCTGCCCGTCGCTGAAGCCGAGCAGCGCGGTGAACAGGGCGGTCCCGAGCTGGGCGGCGACCAGGGTCGGCCGCCGTCCGATCCGGTCGGCCAGCACCCCGGCGACGAGGGAGGCGATCGCCGAGCCCAGCCCGAACAGCGAGGCGACCAGACCCGCGTACGAGGCCGAGTAGCCCCGGTCGGTGGTCAGGTAGAGGGCCAGGAACGTCACCACGAACGCGCCCAGCTTGTTGATGAGCGTGCTGGTCCAGAGCCACCAGAACTGGCGCGGGAGTCCGCTCACCGCCTCGGTGACGGCTCTGGAGGCACGGGTGGTGAGGGACGGGTCGGGCATGTGGGGGCTCCCGGGCAGGCGGACGTCCGCTGAGCCGTACGGGCAGGACCGCTCAGCAGGCAGGTAAGAGTCTCTGGTGCGGAGCACACCTTACCCGCCTGGCGAGGCCACGACCAGTGGTTTTCGGGGCTCCACTAAGCTGGGGGCCATGGCTGACACGACGTACCGACTCATCCTGCTCCGCCACGGCGAGAGCGAGTGGAACCAGAAGAACCTGTTCACCGGTTGGGTCGACGTCGACCTCAACGAGAAGGGCGAGAAGGAGGCCGCGCGCGGTGGCGAGCTGCTCGCCGCCGAGGGCTTCCTGCCGGACGTGCTGCACACCTCGCTGCTGCGCCGTGCCATCCGCACCTCGCAGATCGCCCTGGACAAGGCCGATCGCCACTGGATCCCGGTCAGCCGCAGCTGGCGCCTGAACGAGCGGCACTACGGCGCGCTCCAGGGCAAGGACAAGGCCCAGACCCTGGCCGAGTTCGGCGAGGAGCAGTTCCAGCTCTGGCGCCGCTCGTACGACACCCCGCCGCCGGTGCTGGCCGACGACTCCGAGTTCTCGCAGGCCGGCGACGCCCGCTACGCCGAGATCCCGAGCGAGCTGCGTCCGCGCACCGAGTGCCTGAAGGACGTCGTCGAGCGGATGCTGCCGTACTGGTACGACGCCATCGTCCCGGACCTCGCCGCGGGCCGGACCGTCCTGGTGACCGCCCACGGCAACAGCCTGCGCGCGCTGGTCAAGCACCTCGACGGCGTCTCCGACGCGGACATCGCCGGCCTCAACATCCCGACCGGCATCCCGCTGGTCTACGAGCTGGACGCCGACTTCAAGCCGATCGTCCCGGGCGGCCGCTACCTCGACCCGGAGGCCGCCGCCGCCGCGATCGAGGCCGTGAAGAACCAGGGCAAGAAGTAGGCCTGACCGGCCGTCGAGGGCCCCGCTCCCGGTTTCGGGGGAGCGGGGCCCTTCGCGTTCAAGTCGACGGCGTTCCGGGGGAGTTCGCCCTGTCGCAGAAATGGTTCAGACCATTGACGGCCCGGGTGGCGGCTCCTACGGTGTGACCACCGACCTGGCGCAGGCATGCCAGCCCCCCACGCGCGCGTGTCCGCGCCCGGCGCACTCTCCATCCACCCCCACGGAGGAGCACCATGCGCACACGTCATGTCGTCGGAGCCGTGACCGCCGCCCTCGCGGTGCCGGTCGCGGTCGCGCTGCCGGCGCAGTCGCACGGCTACATCACCACCCCGCCCAGCCGGGCCGCGCTCTGCGGTGCGGGGACCGTCACCGACTGCGGAGCGATCCGCTGGGAGCCGCAGAGCGTCGAGGGGTCGAAGGGCTTCCCGGGCGGAGGGCCGGCCGACGGCCTCATCTGCGCCGGGGGCAACAGCCGGTTCGCCGAGCTGGACGACCCGCGCGGCGGAGCCTGGCCGACCACCGCGGTCTCCGCGGGCCAGCGGCTGACCTTCACCTGGCGGTTCACCGCCCGGCACGCCACCTCGGGCTTCCGGTACTACCTGACCAAGCCCGGCTACAGCGCGACGCAGAAGGTCACCCGGGCCAACCTGGAGCTGACGCCGTTCCTGAACGTCCCCTACAACGGCACCCAGGTGCCCAGCACGCTCAGCCACACCGCGACCCTGCCGTCCGGCCGGACCGGCCACCAGGTGGTCGTCGCGGTCTGGGACGTCGCGGACACCGGCAACGCCTTCTACTCCTGCACGGACGTCACGTTCTGACGCCCGGCCCGTCGGGCGGGACCACCGCCCGGCGGGTGCTCTCCCAGCGGACCCCGTCGGCGGCCCGGCGGTGAGGAGACCGGGGTGCGCGGCCGTCTCCCACGGCAGCCGCGCACCCCGGAGCTCCGCGGTGGCGCCGGGGGAGGAGATGGACGGACGGTCTCAGTGGCCGCAGCAGCCGCCGTCGACCCCGCCGCACTGGCAGGGGGCGCCGGACTGGCAGCCGCAGCCGCAGCCCGGTCCGCAGCCGCAGCCGGCCGCGAGGACGGGCAGCAGCTTCGGGGCGGGCGGTTCGATGGTCTCGGGAGCCGATGCCGGGCCGGTCGGGTGTGCCTTCATCGCGCTGACCCCTCCTTCGGACGGGCACGCTTCGGTGCCCACGGCTTCGAGTGAAACCGCTGACCGGAGGGAGCGTCAACGGGCGCGCAGTGGTGGGGAGTCCGGCTGCTCGTGCTCCCCCACCACCCCGGCCCCGGGTTTACCCGCCCCCGGGGACGACCGCCGTCCTCGGGCGGCGGACCGCCCCGAAGGTCACTCCACCGCGGCGGCGGCCTCGGTCGCCGCGACGAACTCCTCCACGTGCTCGCCGGTCACCAGGTACACCACACGCTTGGCCACCGAGACCGCGTGGTCGGCGAACCGCTCGTAGTAGCGGCCGACCAGGGTGACGTCCACCGCGGTCTCGATGCCGTGGTGCCAGCGCTCGTCGATGAGGTGCGCGAACAGCTCGCGGTGCAGCGCGTCGATCGCGTCGTCGTCCTGCTCCAGCTCCAGCGCCTTGTCGACGTCCTTGGTGGCGATCACCAGGCCGGCCTTGGCGACCAGCCGCTGGGCCAGCTGGCCCAGCTCCAGGACCGTCGAGTGCAGGTCGACGGGGACGGCCGACTCGGGGTAGCGCAGCCGCGCCACCTTGGCGACGTGCTGGGCGAGGTCGCCGCAGCGCTCCAGGTCGGCGCTCATCCGCAGCGAGGTGACCACGATGCGCAGGTCGGTGGCGACCGGCTGCTGACGGGCGAGCAGGTCGATCGCCCGGTTCTCCAGCTCGTGGTGCAGCTCGTTGATCTTCTCGTCGGCGGCGATCACGCTCTCCGCCAGCGCCAGGTCCGCGTCGAGGAGCGCGGTGGTGGCCCGCCCGAGGGCCGAACCGACCAGCCGGGCCATCTCGACCAGGCTGTCGCCGATCGAGTCGAGTTCCTCGTGGTACGCGTCGCGCATGCTCTCTCCTCAGTAGCTGTGTCGGTGGCGGTGCCGACCGGTCGTCCGGTACGGCGTTCCGGACGCCGTACGGATGACCGCTGCTGGTGGCGCGCATCGTACGCGCACACCCGGGGCGGCGGGCGGCCGTCCGGCCGTGCCGTCCCTCCCACACGGGCTCCGGCGCCCACTCTGGGCCGTCCGGGCGACCACGCACGACCCGTTCGGTGAATCGACGGCCACCTGAAGGTGAATTCTCGGCAACGCGTGGCCGATCCCTTGATCGGGCCCTTGGGGAGCGCCCGCACCGTGCGCTTAGGCTGGCGGTATGGACGTGAACGTGGCCGCCGCCGCTGCCTGCGCCATAGCCGGGCTCGGCGTCGGCCTCACGGCCTCGATCGCCTTCCGTTGGAGCGAGCGCGAGCAGGCGAGGGGCAGGTACGGCGGAACCAATCGGAACCAGGGCCGTCACCAGGGTCTGGCCCCGGCGCAGGAACCCCCGCTGCCGCCGGGGGTCGACACGGTCCTCTCCGTGCTGCGCTCCTGCGCGATCGTGCTCGGCGAGGGCGACGACGTGGTCAAGGCCAGCTCGGCGGCGTACGCGATGGGCCTGGTGCGCGGCGGCGCGGTCGCCGTCGACCAACTGCTCGCGCTGGCCCGCTCCACCCGCCGGGACGGCGAGATCCGCCAGCTCGAACTGGAGCTGCCCCGCCCGGGCGCGGCGCGTGCCGTCGAACCGCTCGCGGTCTCGGCCCGGGTCGCCCCGCTGGGCTCCCGGCTGGTCCTGGTGCTGGTCGAGGACCAGACCGAGCGCCGCCGGGTGGAGGCCGTCCGCCGCGACTTCGTCGCCAACGTCAGCCACGAGCTCAAGACCCCGGTCGGCGCGCTCTCGCTGCTCTCCGAGGCGGTCGCGGACGCGGCCGACGACCCGGAGGCGGTGCAGCGCTTCGCCGGCCGGATGCAGATCGAGGCGACCAGGCTGGCCAGCCTGGTCCAGGAGATCATCGACCTCTCCCGGGTCCAGGACGACCGGCTGATGGTCGACCCGGAGCCGGTCGCGGTGGACGAGCTGATCGCCGAGGCGATCGACCGCTGCCGCCAGCAGGCCGCCGCCAAGCAGATCCTCATCGCGGCCGGCGGCATCGCCGGCCTCTACCTGCACGGCAACCGCGGCCAGCTCGCCGCCGCGCTCGGCAACCTCGTCGAGAACGCCGTCAACTACAGCCCGCCGCGGACCAGGGTCGCGATCGCCACCCGCCGGATATCCAGCGCCGCCGCGCTGGGCGAGGCCGACGGCGAGCTCATCGAGATCTCGGTGACCGACCAGGGCATCGGCATCTCGGAGAAGGACCGCGAGCGGGTCTTCGAACGGTTCTACCGGGTCGACCCCGCCCGCTCCCGGCAGACCGGCGGCACCGGCCTCGGCCTCTCCATCGTCAAGCACGTGGCCGCCTCGCACGGCGGCACCGTGTCGGTGTGGAGCGTCGAGGGCCAGGGCTCCACCTTCACCCTCCGCCTGCCCGCCGGGCAGGCACCCGTGGACCGGCCCCGTGCGGGGGCGTCCGCGGAACCCCTGTCAGAAACAACCCCCCAGCTTGCCCCGGAGGCCTGATCGTGACCCGAGTACTGGTGGTCGAGGACGAGGAGTCGTTCAGCGACGCCCTCTCGTACATGCTCCGCAAGGAGGGCTTCGAGGTGGCCATCGCCGCCACCGGCCCCGACGCCCTGGAGCAGTTCGAACGCAACGGCGCCGACCTCGTCCTGCTCGACCTGATGCTGCCGGGGCTGCCCGGCACCGAGGTCTGCCGCCAGCTGCGGGTCCGCTCCAACGTGCCGGTGATCATGGTCACCGCCAAGGACAGCGAGATCGACAAGGTGGTCGGTCTGGAGATAGGCGCGGACGACTACGTCACCAAGCCGTACTCCACCCGTGAGCTGGTCGCCCGGATCCGCGCGGTGCTGCGCCGCCGAGGCGAGAACGAGGGCCCCGGCGACGGCGGCGGCCCGGGCGCCCTGGAGGCGGGCCCGGTCCGGATGGACGTCGACCGGCACGTGGTGACCGTGGACGGCGCCAAGGTCGACCTGCCGCTCAAGGAGTTCGACCTGCTGGAGATGCTGCTGCGCAACGCCGGCCGGGTGCTCACCCGGATGCAGCTGATCGACCGGGTCTGGGGCGCGGACTACGTCGGCGACACCAAGACGCTGGACGTCCACGTGAAGCGCCTGCGGGCGAAGATCGAGCCGGACCCGGGCGCGCCGCGCTACCTGGTCACGGTGCGCGGCCTCGGCTACAAGTTCGAGCCGTAGACCCGGGTCAGCGGGCCCGGTGACGCGGGAACGCGGCACCGCGGCACCGCGGGAACACCAGCGCGGGAACACGAAACGCCCCTCCGGCACCGGCCGGAGGGGCGTTCGCGTTGTCGCGGTGCGACGGCGCCGGGCCTCAGTGGGCGGCCGGCACCGCCGGGACCGACGCGGTGCCGGTGGCACCCGGGGTGGCGGCCGTGCCGGTCGTGGCGCCGGCGGCCGGGGTGCCGGTCGCGGTGGCGGCCTTGCTCGGCACGGCGGCCGGGGCCGTCGGACCGTAGCCCTTGTACAGGTCCTTGTTCGGGCTGACCTGGGCCTCGGTGTCGAGCTTGTCGTGGTTCTTGAACGTGAAGGAGGTCGCCACGTAGCCGCCCACACTCACGGTGGTGGAGGCGACCCTGGCGGTCGGGTTGCCCGGCCCGCCGAGCAGCAGCGCGCCGCCGGCCGGGACGGAGATGCTGGTCAGCGGGGCGCCCTTGTCGTCCGCGAAGGTGGCGGGGGCGCCACCGGCGACGGTGATGGACTGAAGCTCGAGCACCTCGGTCCCGCTGTTGCTGATGTTCACCGTCACATTGGCGGGGCCGGTGTGCTCGCCGGAGGACTCGTCCCCGGTGACCACGACGATGTTGTTCAGCCGGACGTCGGTGCCCAGGGTGGCCGACGCGTTGTCGGGCTTGATCTGCAGCGTGGCCGGCGTGTTCCCGGCGGCGCAGGAGGACAGCGAGGCGATGGCCAGGGCGGCGAGGGCGGCGATGCTGCCGCGTCGAAGGCTGCGGCTCACGGCGGCGGCTTCTCCTAAGTCACGTGTCGGAAGGTCAGGTCTCAGATTATCGACCTCGCTTATGCCGTCCTCACGGGGTGGCCCCTTCGTGTCGCGCACCGGGTGCGGACGGGCGTCCGGACGGCGGCACCTCCGCGTGTCCAGGTCAAGCGCCGACCAAGATCGGATCACGATCCGGAAACGGCCCGATAAACGGTGAAAGCTCAAGATCAAATCACGGTTTCGGGAGTGTTGCCAGAGGTTTCAGCGGGCGGCGGAACCGCCTCCGACCTGCGGGAAGCCTTCCTCGAACACCGGTCGCAGCACGTCATGGGGGTCCTTGTCAAGCCCCGAGACCGGCCCTGACCTGCGAAAACGCCCTTCGGGTGCGCCGAAAAGCGTGTTATTCTGGAAAGCCACGGAAGGGGTCCTGTCACATGACGTTCAAGGTTGGCGACACGGTGGTCTACCCCCATCACGGGGCCGCGCTGATCGAGGCCATCGAAATTCGCCAGATCAAAGGTGTGGACAAGACCTACCTGGTGCTCAAGGTGCAGCAGGGAGACCTGACGCTCCGCGTGCCCGCTGAGAACGCGGAGTTCGTCGGCGTTCGCGACGTGGTCGGCCAGGAAGGTCTGGACCGGGTCTTCGAGGTGCTGCGCGCACCGTACACCGAAGAGCCGACCAACTGGTCCCGTCGCTACAAGGCGAACCTGGAGAAGCTCGCCTCGGGCGATGTCATCAAGGTCGCCGAGGTCGTGCGCGACCTCTGGCGCCGCGAGCGCGAGCGCGGCCTCTCCGCCGGTGAGAAGCGCATGCTCGCCAAGGCGCGCCAGATCCTCGTCAGCGAGCTCGCGCTGGCGGAGAACACCAACGAGGACAAGGCGGAGACGCTGCTCGACGAGGTGCTCGCCTCGTAGCGGCCGTCCGCTCCACAACGCTCACAGCGCCCGATGCCGGCGCGCCGCCCACCGGACCGAAGGTCCGCGGGTGGTGCAGTGGCACTTCGGGCGCTGAGGCGTGTCCGGACGACGCCCCCGCACCCGAGCGGCCTGGACGGCCTCGGGTCTGCATGACCGTTTCTTCTGCTGTAGCGGGCGGAAGACGGTGGTGCTTCGGAAGGGGTCCGCGCCCGTCGTGCACGCCATGGCCATACCCACTTCGCCGAAGGAGTGAAACCTGAACGCCACAGCAGCAGTCGCAGCAGCAGTGGTGCCCGCCGCCGGCCGCGGCGAGCGCCTCGGGCCGGGCGCCCCCAAGGCCCTGCGTGAACTGGGCGGCGTGCCGCTCCTGGTGCACGCCGTCCGGGCGCTCACCCGCAGTCGGGCGGTCGGCCTGGTCGTGGTCGCCGCCCCCGCCGACGGGGTGGCCGAGGTCGTCGCCCTGCTCGACGGCCACGGACTGGAGGGCAAGGACATCCGGGTGGTGGCCGGCGGGGCGACCCGCCAGGAGTCGGTCCGGCTCGGCCTGGCCGCCATCCCCGCCGAGGTGGGCATCGTGCTGGTGCACGACGCGGCCCGCCCGCTGGTCCCGGTCGAGGTGGTGGACGCGGTGGCGTCCGCCGTCCGGGCCGGGGCCGAGGCGGTGGTGCCGGCGGTGCCGCTGGCCGACACCGTCAAGCGGGTCGAGCCGGTGCCCGGCGGGCCCGAGCCGGTGCTCGACACGCCCGACCGGTCCACCCTGCGCGCGGTGCAGACCCCGCAGGGCTTCCGCCGGGACACGCTGGCCGGGGTGCACGCCAAGGCGCTGGCCGAGGAGTCCGCGGCGGCCGGCGGCGGCCTGCCGCCGGTCACCGACGACGCGGGCCTGGTCGAGCGCTTCGGCGGCCGGGTGGTCGTCGTGCCCGGCCACGAGGAGGCCTTCAAGGTGACCCGTCCGCTGGACCTCGTCCTCGCCGAGGCCGTACTCGCCCGCCGGAGGGCCGCCGATGCCTACTGATCCGCAGACCCCCGTCATCCCCCGGGTCGGCATCGGCACCGATGTGCACGCCTTCGAGCCCGGCCGCCCGCTCCGGGTGGCCGGGCTGGAGTGGCCGGGCGCCGGGGACGGCCTGGCCGGGCACTCGGACGCCGACGTGGCCGCGCACGCGGCCTGCGACGCGCTGTTCTCGGCCGCCGGGATCGGCGACCTGGGCGCGCACTTCGGCACCGACCGGCCGGAGTGGGCCGGCGCCTCCGGGGTGACGCTGCTCGCCGAGGCGGCCCGGCTGGTCCGCGCGGCGGGCTTCGAGATCGGCAACGTCTCGATCCAGGTGATCGGGGTCCGGCCGAAGATCGGCAAGCGCCGGGCGGAGGCGCAGGCCGCGCTCGGCGCCGCGGTCGGCGCCCCGGTCGCGGTCTCCGGCACCACCACCGACGGGCTCGGCCTCACCGGGCGCGCGGAGGGGCTCGCGGCGATCGCCACCGCGCTGGTGTACGAGCGGCGTTGAGGCCCGCGGCGGCGGTCCTCGGCCGGGGACGCGGCTGGGGAGGCGGCTGGGTGGCGGCGGGGGAACAATCCCGGGCTGACGGGTGTTCACCGGGGGTCAGGCGGGCCCGGGTCGATAGTGTTCGGGTTCGGGCCCGTGCGGGGCTTCCCCCCTCGGGCCGTACCCGCCACCGACGAGATGAGGTATCCGATGAGCGCCCAACTCTCCGATCAGGCCAAGGCACTGATCGACGCCAAGAGCTTCGCCGTGGTCACCACGATCCAGCCCGACGGCAGCCCCCAGTCCTCCGTGGTCTGGGTGAAGCGTGACGGCGAGGACATCCTGTTCTCCACCGTCGAGGGGCGCCGCAAGCACCTCAACCTGGTGAAGGACCCGCGGGTCTCGCTGCTGGTCAACCCGCCGGAGAACCCGTACACCTACCTGGAGGTGCGCGGCGAGGTCACCCTGACCCGCGAGGGCGGCCGGGAGCTGATCAACGAGCTGTCCCAGAAGTACCAGGGCCAGGAGACGTACGGCTACGACGGTCCGGACGACGTGCGCGTGATCGTCCGGATCACGCCGCGGAAGGTGGTCGGCTCGATCTGAGCCACGGGCGGCGGGGGCGGTCCCGGGGTGTCACCCGACGGAAAAGGCTCTGTCGGGGGTCTTGACATTCCGGAATGTCGCGGGGCACCCCCTGCCGCCCACTACGCTTGACGCTGTGAGCATTCGACTGTACGACACCAGCACCCGACAGGTACGCGACTTCGTCCCGCTTGTACCGGGTTGTGTCTCGATCTACCTGTGCGGCGCTACCGTCCAGTCGGCGCCACACATCGGGCACATCCGGTCCTACCTCAACTTCGACGTCATGCAGCGGTGGTTCGCCTACCGCGGCTACCAGGTGACCTTCGCCCGGAACGTCACCGACATCGACGACAAGATCATCGCCAAGGAGCGCGAGCTCGGCACGCCGTGGTGGCAGATCGCCTACGAGAACGAGCGCGCCTTCAACGACGGCTACAACGCCCTCGGCTGCCTGCCGCCGACCGTCGAGCCGCGTGCGACCGGGCACATCCCCGAGATGGTCGAGATGATGCGCGGGCTCATCGAGAAGGGCCACGCCTACGAGGCCGACGGCAACGTCTACTTCGACGTGAAGTCGTACCCCGACTACCTCGCGCTCTCCAACCAGAAGCTGGACAACCTGCTGCAGCCCTCCGGCGAGGGCGAGACCGGCAAGCGCGACCCGCGCGACTTCGCGATGTGGAAGTCGGCCAAGCCGGGCGAGCCGAGCTGGGAGACCCCGTGGGGCCGCGGCCGTCCGGGCTGGCACCTGGAGTGCTCGGCGATGGCCCACAAGTACCTGGGCCCGGCCTTCGACGTCCACGGCGGCGGGCTCGACCTGATCTTCCCGCACCACGAGAACGAGATCGCCCAGTCCAAGGCCTACGGCGACGACTTCGCCAACTTCTGGGTGCACAACGCCTGGGTCACCATGGCCGGCGAGAAGATGAGCAAGTCGCTCGGCAACTCGGTGCTGGTCTCCGAGATGGTCCGGCGCTGGCGGCCGATCGTGCTCCGCTACTACCTGGCCGCCCCGCACTACCGCTCGATGATCGAGTACAGCGAGGAGTCGCTGCGCGAGGCCGAGGCCGGATTCGGCCGGATCGAGGGCTTCGTCCAGCGCGCCGTGGAGCGCTGCGGGCCGGTCGACGCGGCGCCCGAGGTGCCGCCGGCCTTCGCCGAGGCGATGGACGACGACCTGGGCGTGCCGCAGGCGCTCGCGATCGTGCACACGGCCGTCCGCCAGGGCAACAGCGCCCTCACCGCGGACGACAAGGAGAGCGCGGTGGCGCGCTTGGCCGAGGTCCGTGCGATGCTCGGTGTACTGGGTCTGGACCCGCTCGACCCGCAGTGGGTCGGGGCGGAGCGCGGCGAGGACCTGCACGGCGTGGTCGACTCGCTGGTCCGCCTCGTCCTGGACCAGCGCCAGGCGGCGCGGGCCCGCAAGGACTTCGCGACCGCGGACGCCATCCGCGACCAGCTCGGCCTGGCCGGGCTGGTGATCGAGGACACCCCGTCCGGCCCGCGCTGGACGATCAACAGCCAGTAACCCCCCGGTGACCGGGGGGTGAGGTGGGCCGCACCGGACCGGTGCGGCCCTCCCGCATGACGGAGCGCATGCCGTCGGGCGCCACCGGCATGGCCGGGGCGGCCGGCCATGCCGGACAGACAGACAGGAAGTACAGCCATGGCCGGCAACAGCCAGCGCAGGAACCGCCGCAACCCCGGGTCGAAGAAGGGCGCGAGTGTCGGTACCGGCGGCCACAGCCGGAAGTCGCTCCAGGGCAAGGGCCCGACCCCGCCCGGGGAGGAGCGCAAGGGCCACCCGAAGCAGCGGGCCGCCAACGCCGCGCTCAAGCGCGAGCGGGACGCCAAGGCCCGGGCCGGCATGCGCCGGGCCGGGGGCGGCGGCCGGGGCGGCCGCGGCGGCGCGGGCAGCGCCGAGCTGGTCTTCGGCCGCAACTCGGTGGTCGAGGCCCTGCAGGGCGACGTGCCGGCCAACGCGCTGTACGTCCAGCAGTTCATCGACACCGACGACCGGGTCCGCGACGCCTTCCAGGCCGCCAACGACCGCGGCATCCCGCTGATGGAGGCCCCGCGCCCGCAGCTGGACCAGATGACCGGCGGGATGAACCACCAGGGCCTGGTGCTGCAGGTCCCGCCGTACGAGTACGCGCACCCCGAGGACCTGCTGGAGGAGGCCGCCGACTCCGGCCGGGACGCGCTGATCGTGGCGCTGGACGGCGTCACCGACTCCCGCAACCTGGGCGCCGTGGTCCGTTCCGCCGCCGCCTTCGGCGCGCACGGCGTGGTGATCCCGGAGCGCCGGGCGGCCGGTATGACCGCCGGTGCCTGGAAGACCTCCTCGGGCGCGGCGGCCCGGCTGCCCGTCGCCCGGGCCACCAACCTGACCCGGGCCCTGGAGGCGTACCAGAAGGCCGGTCTGCTGGTGGTCGGCCTGGCGGCCGACGGCGAGGCGGAGATCGGCGACCTGGAGGCGCTGACCGGGCCGGTGGTGATCGTCGCGGGCAGCGAGGGCAAGGGCCTGTCCCGGCTGGTCTCGGAGACCTGCGACCTGCGGGTGCGGATCCCGATGTCCGGCCTCACCGAGTCGCTGAACGCGGGCGTCGCGGCCGGCGTCGTGCTGTACGAGGCGGCCCGGCTGCGCGCCAAGGTCGGCTGACGCCCGGCGGCGCGTCCGGGCCCGGGCACCGCGGGACGGCCCGGGCGGCGCGTCCGGGCCCGAGCACACCGCGGGTGTCCGGCGCAACGGGTTCTCCGGAACCGCCCGCCGTCCGCCCGCAAGTCACGGGAAAGCGATCGGATCCGCCCGGGTCCGATCGCTTTTCCCGTGATCACTTCAAGGAGGCTCCCGACATCCACTCGGGAGAGTGTCCTAACCGGGCGTCACCCGGTTAGACGGGCGTGGACACCAGAACACCTCGGCGCCCGCTCCTGGGCGGTGGCAGCACCGGGATGGACGACACGGGCCCCGGCCTCAACACCGTCAAGGTGCCGTCGGACCCGGCGCGCCTCAGCAGCACCCAGGCGAGCTTCCGGCTCAAGCTCGGCGCCCCGGTGGCGCCGTTGATCGACGCCCCGGCCGGGCTGCTCTCCACCGGCGCCGCGTTCGGCGACCCGTACGGCACCCAGGGCCTGATCCGCCGCCCGCTGGTCACCCCGCAGGTGGTCGTCGCCGCCGTGGACGTGCCCGCGCTGGTCGGCGGCCCCGCCGGGGCGCCGCCGCGCCGCAAGGGCCGGGTCACCCCGGTCACCTGGACCGGCGAGGCGCGCCCGGACGACGTCGCGGCCACCCGGCTGCTGGAGGCCGTCCGGCTGGGCGCCGTCCCGGCCGGGGTCGGCGGGCGCGGCGGACGGTCCGGCGGCTCCCTGGCGGACGCGGACACCCAACTGCTCCCGCCGTACGGCGCCCGGGCGGTGCCGCGCCAGTCCCGCGAGGGCGACGGCACCGCCACCGAGGCCGGCATCGGCCCGGTCGGCGCGCCGCAGGGCTGGACGCCCAGCGGCGAGCTGCCCGAGGTCCCGGCCGCCGCCGCCGAGGGCAGGCAGCCCTGGTACCCCGGCCGCCGGGTCGACCTCGGCCTGGTGCTGCTGCCGCTGCGCGCGGTGCTCGGCTCGCTCTC
Organism: Kitasatospora sp. NPDC057692; assembly: GCF_042799475.1. Taxonomy (NCBI): domain Bacteria; kingdom Bacillati; phylum Actinomycetota; class Actinomycetes; order Kitasatosporales; family Streptomycetaceae; genus Kitasatospora; species Kitasatospora sp. NPDC057692. The sequence goes on from NZ_JBHVIV010000006.1 coordinate 80,423, forward strand.
CGTCTACGCCGGGTTCAGCAAGCTCTGCGACCCGGTGTACTTCGACGGCGGCGAGCGCGGCTCGATGATGCGCTGGCTCTCCTCGCTGCACCCCTGGAAGGTCGCCGAGCCGCTGCTGGCCTTCGCCATGGCGCACCCGGTCGGCGCCGGCCTGGTGGTGTCGTTCACCGAGATCGTGGTCGGCGTGCTGACCGTCCTCGGCCTCTGGCAGCGGCTCGCGGCCGGTGCGGCGATGACGCTCTCCGCCGCGCTGCTGTTCACCGTGAGCTGGCGGGCCGTCCCGGTGTACGACACGCCCGACCTGATCTTCCTGGCGGCGTGGAGCCCGCTGCTGATCGCCGGGGCGCCGTTCGCCTCCCTGGACGGGCGGCTCGGCCTGGAGGCCTGGCGGCGCCACGGCGCGGGGCCCCCGGCGGTGCTGCGCCGCCGGGTGCTGCGGCGCGGCGCGGTGGTCACCTCGGTGGTCGTCGGCCTGACCCTGCTGCTCGGCTCGATGCTGGGCGCGGCGGTCCGCACCGGCGCCCGGCCGCAGCACCCGGCGCCGTCCCGGCCGGCCACCGACTACGGCACGCCGGTCTGGCCGAGCGGCGGGCCGTCCGCCACCCCCGGCGGCAAGGCTCCGGCCGCCTCGGCGACCTCGCCGGCGCCGTCCCGGCCGGCCGCGCCGAGCGCCGCGGCCGGCACCGCCGCGCCCTCCGGCACCCCGACGCCGACCCCGACCCCGCCGAAGCCGAGCACGGCCACGCCGAGCGGCAAGGCGAGGTCCTCGGCCAGGCCGGAGACCGGCGCGCCCTCGGCGGCGGCCTCCGCGTCGCCGGCCGGGTCGGCGCCCGCGCAGCGCGGCACCCCGGCCCCGGCGGCCGGCACCGGCTCGGCGCCGAAGCCCGCGCCGAGTGCCGGGGCCGGGGCCCCGAGCGGCGCGGGCAACGGCTCCGGCGGCTCGGGCGGGCTGCTGGGCGGGGTGCTGGGCAGCGCGCCGCTGGCGCAGCTGTCCGGCGGCGGTGCGTCCTCGGCCCGTCCGGAGGCGCCGACGGCCACCTGAGACGGGCCGGGCGAACGACCCGGTGACGGCGATCGGCCGGGTGCTCCGTGGGGGAGCACCCGGCCGATCGCGTGGCCGCCGCGCCGCTACCGCGGGGCGCGGCCGGCGCCCGAGGCGAGCTCCTTGGCGGCCTCGGTGAGGTCCTTCGCGGTGTCGATGGCCCGCCAGTAGACGCCCTGCGGCAGCTGGTAGCCGGCCAGCCGCTTGCCGCGCGCGAGCTGCGGGAAGGTGGTCCGCTCGTGGTCGCCGACGTCCGGCAGCAGCTCGGCGAACTCCGGGCTGAACACGTAGAGGCCGGCGTTGATGAGGAAGGGCGACGGCGGGGCCTCGATGAAGTCCAGGACGTTGCCGAACTGGTCGGTCTCCACGGCGCCCCACGGGATCCGCGGCCGGGCCAGCGCGAGGGTGGCGACGGCGTCCCGCTCCTGGTGGAAGGCGGCCATGTCGCGCAGGCTGAACCTGGTCCAGATGTCGCCGTTGGTGGCGTACCAGGGCTCGTCGGGGCGGGGCAGCGCCTTCGCGGCGTACTTGAGCCCGCCGCCGCGGCCGAGCGGCTCGGCCTCGACCACCGTGCGGACCCGCAGCGGCAGGTCGGCCTTGTCGAGCCAGTCCTCCAGCACGTCCGCGAGGTGGCCGCAGGAGATGACCACGTCGGTGACGCCCTCGGAGGCGAGCCAGGCCAGCTGGTGGCCGAGGATCGGGGTGCCCGTGCCGGGGATCTCGACCAGCGGCTTGGGGCGGTCGTCCGTGTAGGGGCGCAGCCGGGAGCCCTGGCCGCCGGCCAGGATGACGGCCTGGGTCACCTGGACCGGTACCGGGTTGACGGCGGGGGTGTGCGCAGGAGCGGCCGTGGGGCCGGAATCAGCGGTCATGGCTGAACAATAGGCGCACCCGTCCCGGTCGTTGCGCCGTCGCCCGCCCGGGCCGGGCCCGGCCGGTCGGACCAGGCCCGGTCCGGGCGGCTCGCGGTGCGGTCAGCTCGCGGCGCCGGCGGCGAACGAGCCGTCGCAGACCGGGCGGGCGAAGGAGCGGGCCCGCTGGACGTCGCCCTGGTACTTGCGCACCGCGGCCCGGCCCAGCTCGGTGGCGAGCGAGCTGCAGTACGGGGTGAGCGCGGGCTGCTCGCGCATCGAGCGCTCCAGCAGGTCGAGCGCGCTGCCCGGGTTGTGGGCGCGCAGCTCGTCGAGGAGCGTGACGCGCAGGGCGTCCTGCGGGGCGAGCCCGTCCGGGGTCCGTCCGGTGCCCGCCGTGCGGCCGATCCCGGCGCCGTCCTCGCTGGCCGCCGCCACGACCTGCTGGTCCAGCGAGGTCGGCGGGGCCCACGGCACCCTGGTCACGGCGAGGGTGCCGGTGGTCACCAGGACGACGGGCAGGGCGAGGGCGACGGTCTGGCCGATGCGGCGAACTAGCTGTTTCACGCACAGGAGCGTAGCGGTGCGTGGGGTCCCCATCGCCCTCCGTTACCCCATCGGGTGACACGATGTCCCGGTTCGTCCCGGCGCCGTGTTGACGGCCGTCACCCGTCGGGGTGGCCGCGGACGGCGGGAGCCCCGCCGGACCGGGTGACGGTCCGACGGGGCTCCGCGGCGTGCCGGGGTGCGTTGGGGTGCGCTCGGATGCCTCAGTTGGAGAGGCGGGCGCCGCTGGTGGTGGAGAACACGTGGGTCTCGCCGGCCACCGGCACGACGTGGATGGTCTCGCCGCGGGCCGGGATCTGGCGGCCGTGCACGCGGACGACCAGCTCCTTGTCCTCACCACCGATCTTGGTGGTGCCGTACACGAAGCCGTCCGAGCCGAGCTCCTCGACCACGTTGACGGTCACGGCCACGCCCTCGATGCCGCCGCCCGAGACGATCTCGAAGTGCTCCGGGCGGATGCCGACGGTCACGGTCTTGTCGGTGCCCGCGCCGGCCAGGTCCTCGCGCGAGATGTTGACGACCGAGCCGCCGAACTTCACGCCGCCGTCCACCAGCGGCACCTCGACCAGGTTCATCGCGGGCGAGCCGATGAAGCCGGCCACGAAGAGGTTGGCGGGCTTGTCGTACATGTTGCGGGGGGTGTCGACCTGCTGCAGGATGCCGGCCTTGAGCACCGCGACCCGGTCGCCCATGGTGAGCGCCTCGGTCTGGTCGTGGGTGACGTAGACGGTGGTGATGCCCAGGCGGCGCTGCAGGCCGGCGATCTGGGTACGGGTCGAGACGCGGAGCTTGGCGTCCAGGTTGGACAGCGGCTCGTCCATGAGGAAGACCTGGGGCTCGCGGACGATCGCGCGGCCCATCGCGACACGCTGGCGCTGACCGCCGGAGAGCGCCTTCGGCTTGCGGTCCAGGTACTCCGTCAGGTCGAGGATCTTGGCGGCCTCCTCGACCTTGGTGCGGATCTCGGTCTTGTTGACGCCGGCGATCTTGAGCGCGAAGCCCATGTTCTCCGCGACGGTCATGTGCGGGTACAGCGCGTAGTTCTGGAACACCATCGCGATGTCCCGGTCCTTCGGCGGCAGGTGGGTCACGTCGCGGTCGCCGATCCGGATGGCGCCGCTGTTGACGTCCTCCAGGCCGGCCAGCATGCGGAGGCTGGTCGACTTGCCGCAGCCGGAGGGGCCGACCAGGACGAGGAACTCGCCGTCGGCGATCTCCAGGTCCAGCGCGTCGACCGAGGGCTTGGTCGCCCCGGGGTAGACACGGGTCGCCTTGTCGTACGTCACAGAAGCCATGGCTGTGCTCTCCTTCACCGGCAGGAACGTGCCGGACGATCCGAGTAAAGGTGGATGGTGTCGCCGCGTCGGCGGCCAGTGGTCTGAACCACTGGGCAAACCGGCTCCCGGCGACGCTACCTGCGCTTCCGCCGCTTGTCAGCCCCCGGCCGACCGGATTTCGGCATCGGTTCCATCACGCCCGCCGCCGCCCCCGCCGCCCCCGGGATATCCCCCCACCGCCCGCGCCCCGCCCGGTAGACTGCCCCAGGTGCCGCCGTGACCTCGTCGCGGACGGTCACCATGCCTCCTTAGCTCAGCTGGCCAGAGCACCGCTCTTGTAAAGCGGGGGTCGTCGGTTCGAACCCGACAGGGGGCTCCAGTCTCTGACCAGGCAAAAGGCTCCGAACGCGATCATGGTTCGGAGCCTTTGTGGATCTTGAAAGTCCGCAAAAAGTCCACTACCCCAACAGCCTGGGCAAAGAAAGATTCAACAAAACCTTGCGGAGCCGTCAGGCCCGTCGCGTACAGTCGTACCTGTAGGGGCGGCCGGGTACGCACGGCCGGATACGCCCCCTTCGCGTACGTGGCCGGCCAGGGGAGGACAACCCGCACGGTCGACCACGCAGAAGCCCCCGCCGCATCACTCGGCGGGGGCTTTCTGATGCCACGGTAACCCCTCTACACGCGTGTCGAGAACTGGCGCCCGGACAACGAAACCGCCCCGACACCACAGGGGCATCGGGGCGGGACGCCGACGGGCGGCGTCTAACGGGAGCCAGGGGATACGCGACCTCCGACTCCCGCTCCTGGGCTCCTTGCGGAGCTGTCCGGGGCGATGAGTATCGCCAGATTTGCTACATGTGGCAAAGACAATGCTGGTCAGGGGCCATAGACGTGTACAGGTGCCCACTGATGATCAACGAGCAGACGTCCAGCGCCACCGTTGGGAGGTCGGGCGCCGCATTCGTGCACACCGGCTCGCCGTAGGCCTCTCGCAGGTGCAGCTTGCTGACCGGATCGGGATGGACCACCGCACCATCAGTAGGGCCGAGAACGGCCGGCATGCCATCAGCATCGACATCGCCTTCCGCATCGCGGAGGGGCTCGGCTTACCCAGCTGGCGGCTCTTCCGAGACGAGTAGAGCAGCGCTTACTCGGACGGCGGCGGCGGGGGCGGGGGCGGGGTCTTCGGTCCGGCCGGCGGCGCCTTGGGGCCGCCGATCCCACCGCTGCCTCCCGACGGGTCCTTCTGGGGCGTCATCTCGTCCTTCTCGTTCTCGATGGGCTCCGGCTCGTCCGGGGCCTCGATCAGGTCGGCCGGGATTTCTCCCGGCAGCAGCATGCTGGTGCGGGCGGTGCGGCCGGGGCCGCGGCTGCCGCCGCGCTGGTCCCGCCACTGGCTCTGCCGGTCGGGCGGGATTCGGTCGCTCATGGGGTGGTCCTCCTGGGTGGTGCCGGCCGGGTCGGCCGGGGCGTCCATCCTGGCGCCGACGCGCGGGCGGATGCTGGCGTTCGACGGGATCGGTACCAGGCGGTCAGCAGCGGAGGGCGCCCTGCCGCCTGCGCCCGCCGTGCTGGTGCGCGGGCGCGTAGCCGTTGAGCGGGATCAAGTGCCCGCACTTCGGGCACTGCCAGAACCGGCCGTTGATGTACATGGCGCCGCCGCAGTGGCACGTCACTGGGGATCACCCTCTCCCGGGCCCGCCAGGCGGAGGATCTCCCGGCCCAGCACGCGGGCCTGGTCGGGGGCGAGGGCCACCACGTCGGCGCCGTTGAACTGCACGACGACCTCGCCCATCGCTGCCGTGCGCGCGTACAGCGTCTCGCCGTGGAGTCCGCGGATTCTCTGCGGCGTGGGGTTGCCGCCGGCGGCGCTCACGGGGTGCCGACCGGCGGTGCGGCGGGCGGCTGCTTCGCGGGCCGAGCGGCCTCCCGGCGTTCCTGGTTTCGCCCGATCATGTCCTCGACGCCCTGGATGGCCTCGTCCCACGCGGGGCCGGACGGGGCGAAGTACAGGGTCGGGCCGACGGGGTCGTCGTCGGGGTCGGCGAAGGTCACTGCTCCTCCTGAAGGGAGAGGGAGAGGTACGTCATGGCTCCTCGACTTCGGTCCAGACACGCACTTCGCCGGTCGCGTCCATGGATCCCCAGGTGCGGCCGGCCTGGATGACCTCCAGTACCTCGGGCCACCGGTCGATCTCGGTGGGCGCCGCGGCGATGAGCCGCACGATCCCGGGTGCGGTGCGTTCGACGCGGACGCGGGCCCCGGTGGCCTGCCCGAGGGCTGCCCGCAGGGTGCTCGCACGCATGCCGATCTCCACACCAATCCCCCTATGCGTAAGGTGAAGGTCTATGCATAGAGTAGGCCGCGAACCCATAGTCTGTCACCCAGCGAGCACGCACAGTAGGAGGACACGCATGTCAGACGACTCGGCCGTCTCCCCGTACCTGCGCGTCGCCGACGAGCTACGGGCCCGCATCAGCTCTGGGGAGTTCCAGCCCGGAGACCGGCTGCCGAGCCTCGCGTCCCTGAGCGCGGAAACCGGCTACTCGATCGCCGTCGGCCAGAACGCCTACCGCGTGCTGGAGCAGGACGGCCTGGTGCTCGCTCGGCAGGGGCGCGGGTATTTCGTCCGGTCGCCCGAGCCGCCCGAGGTGCTGCTGCGGCGTCAGCGCGTCGCGCCCGGCGAGGGGTCCCCGGTTCAGACGCTCCTCGCCCGCCAGGGCGTGGCCGGCACCTAGCGGCACGAATCCCAACCCCGCGCCGGCGAGGAGCGGATCGCGGCCCGCCTGGAGATCCGACCCGGCGACCCCGTGATGCACACCAGCTACACCTATCTGGCTGACGGCATCGCGGTGCAGCTTGCGGAGAGCTGGGAGCCGATGGCGATCACAGGTGGGTCGCTGATCGTCCTGCCGGAAGCCGGCCCGCACGCGGGCATCGGCGTTGCCGACCGAATGGCCACCATCGGCATCGACGTGGGTGTCCCGGTCGAGCGTGTCAGTGCCCGCGGAGCCACCCGCGCCGAGGCCCAGGCGCTCGGGATCATGCCGACTGCACCCGTGATGGCCATCGAGCGCACCTACTACGACCAGGCCACCGGCCGCCCGGCCGAGACCGCCGACATCGTTCTGCGCGGGGACCGCTGGGTCAGCGAGTACGGGCACCGGCCGAGCCGCTGACCTGCTATGTCGGTGCCTCGTCGTAGGCTGGCGGCATGGCTGATCTCCCCGATGACCTGCTGCCCCTCCACGTCACCGCCCTCCGCACCGAACGCGCGATGACGGCGGTCCGGGAGCAGGGCGGGGACGTCGACGTCGCGCGCGACGCCTACGTCGAAGCGGCGCTCGTTCTCCGCGCGCACCCGTTCTGGGAGACCGCCCGGCAGGCCGGCGAGCACCACACGATGTGGCAGAAGTCGATCAACGCCGCGCGCCAGGCGCTCGATGCCGCGGCCGCCGCAGCCTGACCCCGGACACGACGAAGCGCCCCCGCCCGGCGCGAGGCCGAGCGGGGGCGTGACGTGCAGGACGGGCTTACCGGGCGATCAGCTGGGCAAGGGCGCCGCCGCTGGCACCGAGCACCGCGGCCGCCCCCATCGCCATCCAGACCCTGAACTCCAAACTCCGCAGGCGCTGCTCGTGATCGCCGAGCGTCTCCCGGTCCTCGGTGCGGTCGTCGAGGAGCCGGTCCAGTTTCCCCTCCATCCGGATCTGGCCGTCGGCGATCCGCCTCACCTCCGCGAGCGTCTGGGCTGGGCTGATGTACACCCCGGGGTCCGGGGCCGGGCTGGTCACTCGCGCGTCCGGCCGAGCAGCGCGGCCGACTGCGGGTCACCCACCAGGCTGGCCAGCGCGCCCTTGAGGACGGTCAGGCCGGCCGGGATCGCGGCGATCGCGGCCGCGCGCAGGGCGCCCAGGTCGGTCAGGTCGACGGCGCCCGCGGTGAGCAGGCCGAGGAGCGTGACCGCGTAGGTCGCGAGGGTGCGCTCCAGGAGGTCACGGATGAAGCGAGTGGACATGAGGTAGGTCTCCGATCAGGTGTGGGTGGGTCAGGAGAAGAGGCGGGCCCAGGTGCCCGGGCCCGGGTAGCCGTCCGCATCGGCGCCGCGCCAGCCCTGGGCCTCCTGGAAGGCCTGCACGTTGCGCCGGTCGGCGTCCGTCCAGCGCGGGCCCGGCCCCTGGGTGTAGAAGCGGCCGTAGCCCTTGCGGACCAGCTGCTCGCCGAGCAGGCGCACGAAGTCGTTGCTCGCGCCCTGGCGGAAGCACTCGCGCCCGGGGAAGGGCGGCGGGTTGTCGCCCGGCAGCTCGCCGAGCAGCGCGCGGAGCGAGGCCTCGCCCGGCACCCCGTCCGCGTCCGCCCCCGAGTACCCCAGACTCTGCTGGAACGCCTGGTAGTTGCGGGTGTCCGCGTCGCTCCAGTCGGGGCCCGGGCCGACCGCGTAGTGCCCGCCGAAGCCGTGCCGGATGAGCGCCTGGCCGACTGCGGTGACCTGGTCGCCGTGCGCGCCGTACCCGTACTCCAGACCGTTGACCGTCACCCGGTAGCGGGCGGGCGCCGGGGGCTCGTTGGTCGGCTCGGCGGGCTGCTCGGCACCCGGGGCCGGCGGCGAGCCCGCACCCGGCTCCAGCGCGCCGGAGGTGACCAGCTGGTAGAGCGGCCCGCCCGGGCAGTCGGTCGCGTAGCCGTCCCGGTGCCCGCGGATCTCCCCGCCCGCCCCGTTCGCCCGCAGGTAGGCGATCGCGTCCCGCAGGCCGGCGACCTGCTCGGCCGTCGGGCTGGTGTGGCCGCTGTCGCCGACGAACGCGACCACGGCGAAGTGGCCGCGGTTGAGGGTGGTGTTGCCGTTCGCCGCGTTCTGCGCGTTGCGGCCCCGGCCCTCGAAGACGTACCCGTGCTCGCAGACGGCGAGGTTGTACGCGAAGTCCGACCAGCCGTTGCCGTCCATGTGAGAGTTCTGGAGCTTGCGCATGTACCCGGCGCAGGTGCCGTGTTCGCCGGCACTGTACGGGCTCCCCAGGTAGTGGACCTTGACGCCCTGGTTGCTGCTCACCGGGGGGTGGTCGTTCCGGGGCGGCCGGGCGCCCCACTCGGAGCGGCTGACGAACAACATGGGTGCCTCCTGGGCATGAAGAAGCCCCCGGGCCGGAGCGGCGCGGGGGCGCGGGGCGGGCGGGTGCTCAGGCGAGCGGGATGTTCTCGTCGATGTGCGTCTCCGCGAAGTGGCTGTACTTGCGGAGCGCGACCTGGAGGCCGGCGTCGGCGAGAGCCTGCGCCACCTGCCGGGGATCCCGCAGGCCGCCGTTGTAGTAGCCGGTCTGGTGCGGCCAGCCGGGAACGTCCTGGTCGGACGTCAGCGCGTAGACCACCCACTCGCCGGGGTCGGCGGAGACCCGCGCGATGGCGAGGAGCCACAGGTCCGCGCGGATCTGCGGCTGCCCGGCGGACGCCGAGGACAGGGCCCCGGCCCGGCCGGCGCGGTGTTCCTCGACGGCGAGGACCGCCATCCGCTCGGCGAGCTGCTGCGGGTCGTCGGCCCGCAGGGTGTTGACGGTGTACAAGGGGTGTCTCCTAGTCGAGGGCGCGGATGAGCTGGACCTGGGCGTGGACGGCGCCGGTGCCGGACGTGCGCGACGCCTGGACCTCCAGGAGGTACTGGCTGCCGATCGGCACGCTGGCGGGCAGGGGCAAGGTGACGTCGAGCAGCGGCCCGGCCGTGCCGGAGGCCCACACGGTGCCGTTGATCAGCACGCGGACGGCGCCGGTGGAGCCGCCGGACGTGGCCGTCGCCAACGCCACCCGCAAGCGGCGCTTCCAGGCGACGTTGGCCGCGCGGGAGATCTGGACGTACGTGGCCGAGGTGGTCTGCGGCCACCGGCTGAGGTCCGAGTCGAGCGGCGGCAGCAGGGCGTCGGCCGCCGCGCTGTCGGGTGTGCGGGCCCGCAGGTGGTCGAGCGCGGCCGCGACCTCCTCGATCCGCCGGGCCAGCCAGGACGGCTCGCGCGGGAGCTGCTGCTGACGGATGGAGCTCATGCGTCCTCCAGGAGGATCGGGGCCAGCCGGTCGGCGGCCGGGTCGAGGGTCCAGCCCCAGGCGCGCGCCACGACGTCGACGCCGCGGGGGTGCCGGGGCGAGTACTCGACCGCCAGGCGCACGCTGTCGCCGAGGCCCCAGGTGCTGCCGAGCCGGGGCGCCCGGGACGCCTCGGCCTGGAGGGACCACGACCTGCTGCCCGTGCCCATCAGGGCGATCGCCTCGGCTGCGTGCCGCTCCAGCTGGTCGGCGGACGTGATGCCCTGGCCGGGCGCCCACCGGTGCTCCCACAGCGGCCAGCCGGCCGCGAGGAGGGCGTCCGCCTGGTGGGTGGTGCTGGTGGCTCGCTCGCCGCCGGTGCGGTCCCCGCGGGCGACGACGCAGGTGGCACCGCGACCCCGCTCGTACGACTCCGCCAGCGAGTAGGAGGCGATGCACCCGGGCATGTCGAACACGGCCTCGGGCTGGTCGGACTGGACGCCGATGGTGGGCCTGATGCGGAGCACGATGGCGAAGCGCGAGTGCGCGGCGTCCGCCCAGACGACATCAGCCGTCAGCTCCGGGCCGCCGGCCATCGCCCCGATCTCCTGCTCGTACGAGAGGATGCTGCGGTCGTCGCCGTCGACCACCGTGTAGTCGATCGCGATGCCGGAGCTGACCGTTTCCAGGGTGATCGGCGGGCCGCCGGTCAGCGCCGGGGCGGCCAGTGCGGCCATGACGGTGCTCTGGTCCAGGCCGGTCGCGGCGTAGGCGCCGGGGTAGCGCCGGTCGAGGTAGACCTCCGGCGTCGCGGCCGCCAGGCGCACGGTGTCGTCCGAGCCGCCCTCGCGGGTCAGCACGGGCCCGCCCCACACCGGGATCTCCGTGGCCGTGTCGACCGCGACGAGCAGGGTGCGGCCGGGGTCGGTCGCGGATTCCCATTCGTCGGGGGCCCCGGCAAGGTCGAGATCGAAATTCACGGACGTGTAGGAGCCGATTCGGCGGCCGATCTGGCCGGACGGCCGCAGAGACCGGAGCTCCTCGGCGACCGCGCCCGTTCGCAGGTCAGCGCCGTACCAGGCCAGCTCCAGCGGTCCAGTGGTCACGCCGCGGCCTCGTACGTGATGTTCCACATCAGCCGGTTGGAGGCCGACGTGGTGACCGGCGTGCCATTGCCGACATTCGCGAAGAAATAGGAGACGGAAGTCTTGACCTTGAATACGGCAGTGCTATCCCCCGGCGCGATTGTGGTAATTCCGATGTACTCATTATCGGACACATTCTGGAAATTCGCGGATCCGATGTGCGGGATGCCGGTCGAGGCGGCGGCCACCGGGGTGGACATGCTCCAGGTGCCGGACCCGCCATTCGTCGTGCTGCCGACGATGAGGTAGCCCATCCAGGAGATGGTCCGCCCGATCCGCGTCCACCTGGAGGTCAGGCTCCCGTTGTTGAGGATCGGCGCGCCGGACGTTGCCGTCCACGTCGGCACGTAGGTCTGCCAGTCGCCCTGAGCCGCCCAGGCCGAACCGGTCCAGAACTCGGGGACCATCCGCACCGTGTTGAACCGGGCCTGGCCGACGTAGCTGCCGACGAGCGCGAGGTCTGCCGTACTGCTGACCGGCAGGATCCCGCCCGGGGCGACCGTGAACTGGCGGATCGCGGTCGAGACCGTGGCCGAGCCCGTGCCGCCGGACCCGACCGGGGGCACGGTGATCGTGGCGAGCGGGATGTAGATCTGGGTGCCGGCCGGGGTCGGGGCAGACGGCGCCGGGCCGGGCGTGCCCGCCAGGTAGACCGTGTCGGCCTTCCGGAAGCCGCTCGCGTCCACCGAGGTGTCCCACACGCGCAGGTAGACCAGGTCGATGCGGCTGTAGGTGCCGTCCGCGGCGGTCAGGTTGCCGGGGGTGCTGGCCGGGAGCTGGGCGCGGTAGACGCCCTGCCCGGACCGGTGCAGCGCGGCGACGCCAGCACCGACGTTGACCGCGGTCCCGGCCAGGGTCACAGCGAAGCCGGGGTCTCCGGGCCGGACGCCGGGCCGGGAGCCGCGGGCGGTGCCGTCGGCCATGAGGAACGGCGAGTCCATCAGGCGGAACTCGGTCTCGTCGTAGCCGAGCGTCGGGAGCCAGAGCGGATCGGTGGGCATGACGGCTCCTCACAGCCAGGCAGACCGCACCGTGGCGGCCAGCAGCGCGGCGGGGTCGGGGGCGGGGCTGGTCCACTGCACGGTGACGGTCTGGTGGGGCGGGATGGTCGGCCACTGTCCGGACAGGTAGCGGCGGCGGGAGACGGCGCCGCCGAGGGTGACGCTGTGCGCATCGGTGTCGATCAGCAACTGCTCGCCGGCGAGCAGGGTGTCCGAGTAGGTGAGCGCGCGGACGGTCGCGTCCGGGTACTGCACGAGGATGGTGAAGCCGCCCACCGGGCCCGTGACGGTGAAGGTCGGCCGGGTGTCGGCGGACCCTTCGTTGGTGAGGGTGAGGGACCCCGAGCTGCTGCCCGCCGGGATGACGAGCGGCAGCGTGATCGGCAGGGTGACGCCGCCACCCGACACGGGCAGGCCGACCGGGGCCGGGGCCTGCAGCACGGTCGAGTAGCGGCGCGGATCCTCCGCCGTCAACATCACGCTGAACCGGGCGATCCGGTCGGTCTCGGGGTCGACGAGCGGCTCGCCCGAGCGGCGGACCACCGCTTGCTTCGGGATCGTCTCCCCGACGGTCAGCAGCGTGTCGTCGAGCGACGCCGCTTCGAGCAGCTGCTCGACCGCCTCGTCGAGCGTCGCGGCGTCCGGTGCCGTGATGGTGCCCGCCAGGGTGATGACCCGCGCGCCCATGTACGTCCGGCCCGCCCACACGCCGTGGTCGGCCTGCCGGTCGCTGTACTGCGTGCGGACCGCGCTGCCGCCCCAGCCACGCAGGCCGTCCTTCCCGACGGCCCACGCGACCCCGGCCCCGTCGACCATGCCCAGCGCGAGGGCGCCGAGCTGGACGACGCGGCCGAGGACCAGGCCCGGAGGGTATCCGGCCACCGCCACCTCCTCTCAGCCGATGTGCTCCAGGTGCCGTTGCAGATCGGCGAGTTGCTCGGCGCCGGTCTGCCGGGCGCCCTGGAGGATGATCGTGGTGTCGCCCCTGCCCGTCCGGCCGGCGGGCGCCGGTGCGGGCGGTGCGGCCAGGGACCGGGCGGGGATCAGGTCCCGCGCCTGCGGCGTCGCGGGGATCAGCTGCTGCCCGAAGACGCCGGCCACCTCGCCGAGAAGCCGCATCGAGCGCTCCCGCCGCCCGGGGGACAGCGGGATGTACGCCTCCGGGCCCGCCTCGGCCCAGAGGATCGGCCGCCGCGAGACCATCGCCTCCCGCGCGGACAGGCCGTCGGCCGCCGCCCGGACGCCGCCCGCCGCGTACCGGATCACGCTCCCGGCCGCCTGCTCGTTCGGCCGGTCACCCGCCCGGTGCAGACCCGCCGGGAAGTTGGCCACCACGTCGACGGCAACGGCCCGGCCCCTGATGCCGTTGATCGCCTGTTGGATGCGGGTGGTCCCGTCGAACGCGTCGCCTGGCGGCACGGTCACCTTGACCTTGCCGTCCGGCAGTTTCTCGACCGCGTAGCCGATGGTCTTGAGGTCCTGGATGGCGTCCGCTGTCGGCGCGTTGACCGTGATCGACTTGCCGGGCGGGACTGCGGCCAGCTTGTCGCGCAGCACCTCCAGGTCCGTGATGGTCTGGATCGCGCCCGGGTCGGTGACTCGGGTCTCTTTGACCGGTGGCAGGGTGGCGTAGGAGATCGTCAGCTGGTCGATCTGCTCCTGTGTGAACCCCGCCTGGCGCATCGTGGCCTTCAACGCCTCGACGTCCCGGCCGAAGGCGATCGTGCCGGCCTCGACCTGCCCGGTCTGCTCCGCCACGGCCTTGGCGTGGGACATCGCTGCCTCGGCCGCACCGAGGACCGCGCTCTTGACCGCGCGCCCCTTCTCGGTGCTGATGTCCAACTGGACGCCGTTCTCCTTGACGGCGTCGCGCAGGCCCTGGAGGTCGGACTGGAACGCGATCGCGCTCTGCGCGACGCTGATGTTCGTGCCGTTGAGGCCGTCGAGCGCCTTCTTCAGCTGGTCGGCGGCCGTCTCCTCCTTCTTCAGGTCGCCGCTGGTCGCCTCGGCCTCGTCGCCGAGGGTCTTGGTGCCCACGGCGGCCTTGCCACTGGCCTCGCCCTCCTGGGCAAGCGCGGTTGCCGCGTCGGCGACCGCGCCCTTCGTCTGGTCGACGCTGGACTTCAGCAGGTCGAGCTTCTTGGTGTAGTCGTCGACCCGCTTCCCGCCGCCGAAGATCTCGCCCGAGCCGGCGGCGATCTGGGCCTGGACGGCCTTCCACGCGTCGCCGCTTCCGAGCGCCGCGTCGGTCAGGTCCTTCAGGGAGACCCCAAGTTCCTTGGCGGCCGCCATCGCGCCGCTCTTCTGGAGACCGTTGACGGCGTAGGCGCGGGTGTTCTCGCCGATGATGCCGCTGTCCTGCTTTACGGCCGCCGACAGGCCCTCGACGTCGATCACGGCCCGCTTGTGGCTGCCGCTGAACAGCGCCATGGCGGCGACGGCGCCGCCGATCGCGAGGCCCCACGGACCGAACAGCGTCGCGGTCGTCGCCGATGCCACCGCCGCGAGGCGGGGCATCGTGACGGCCAGCTCCACCAGCGCCGTCCGGAACGCAGCGATGCGCGGCAGAGCGAGGACGAAGCTGCCGACGGCGACGGCCAGGATGCCAGTGATGCCGGCCACGCCGGTGACGGCCTCCTTGAGGGGGCCGGGCAGGCTGCTGTAGGCGTCGATCACGCTGGTGATGCCCTTGACCATGTCCCGCAGCACCGAGTTGGCACCGGACCCGGACTCGATCAACGCCGTCTCCAGCGTTCCTTTGAGCCGCTCCAGGTCGCCGATCAGATTGTTGGTCTGCTGGGCGGCGGTCCTGGTGGCGAACCCCTCGTCGTTGACGGCGCCGATCCAACCGCGGACCTGCTGCTCGCCCGCCTTGTAGAGGATGCTCGCGGCCCGGACAGCGTCCGATCCGAAGATGACGCCGAGGGCTGCGTTCCTGGCCTCCGGGGTGAGGTCACCGAAGGCCGTGGCCATGCGGCGCGCCAGCTCGGTGATGCCAACGAACTGGCCCTGCGCGTTGTAGGCGCTGAGACCGACCTGCTGCATCATCGCGGCCGACTCGGCCGACTGCGGGGTGAGCCGCTGCAGCATCACCTTGAACGAGGTGCCGGCATCGCTGCCGGTGAGGGCGTTCTGCGCGAAGAGCGACAGCACCCCTACCGTGTCCTCGAGGGTGAGGCCGGTCTGCTGGGCGACCAGCGCGCTCATCCGGAAGGCGAAGCCCATGTCGTGGACGTTGGTCGCGCTCTTTCCGGCACCGGCGGAGATGACGTCCGCGATGTGTCCGACCTGCGCGCCCCGCAGGTTGAAAGCGTTCATCGCCTGGGCTGCAATGACGGCGCTCTCGGACAGGCCGAGCTGCCCGGATGCCGCCAGGTCCAGAGCGCCACGCAGGGCGCCGCCGACGATGTCCGCGGTCGCGATGCCCGCGCGGGCCAACTCGACCTCGGCCTCCGCGGCCTCCCGCGCACTGAAGACGGTCGCCTTGCCCGCCTCCAGGGCGGACTTGCGGAGCGCGTCCAGATCCTTGCCGGTCGCGCCGCTCGCCGCGCCGACCACGCTCATCGCCTGCTCGAACCGCGCCGCGGCCACCACGGCGCCGGCGAACACCGCCAGCAGGGCGATGCCACCCATGCGGACCGCCCGCCACGCGGCCTCCGACGTCTCCGCCGAAGCCACCATCGAGGCTGCCGTCGCGGCCGCCTGAGCCCGCATCGACGCCGCCCACGCGGTCGTCGCCGCCCGGCTTCGGCCCAGGAGCGTGGCCTGAGCGGCCGTCGCCTCCGCCGTCACCACACCGACCGCGGCCGCCGCCTCCGCGATCGCCGACCGCGAGGCGAACGTCAAGGCGGACGCCGACGCCGTGATCGTCACGGTCGACGCGGCTGCCACCTGCGCGAGCGCCATCGACGAACGCGTGCTCACCGCAGTGATCTGGGCTACCGCGCTGGTCGCTGCCCCAGCGCTCCCGGCGAGGGTCCCGGTCAGCTCGGACGCCGCCATGGTCGCCCGCTGGCTCACCCGAAGGGCGCTCGTCGCCGCAGCAACGGTGCTCGCCGTGATCGCCGTCGAGGCCTGCGCGAACGCCAGCGACGAGCGGGTGCTCGCGGCAGCCACCTGCGCGAGGGCCGCGCTCGCCGCAGTGCCCGCGGCTGCGAACGTGGCCGGGATCTCGGCGGCGGCCGTCGCCACGCCGCGCGTGGCCGCAGCAGCCGACCCTGCCGAAGTCGCGGCCTCGGCCATCGCGGCACGGGAAGCCGCGCCGAGACGGCCCAGGGCCGCGCTGGCCTCGCCCGAGAGATTCACGGCCGCGGCACCGGTCCGGGCCAGAGCCTGCGAGGCGCCGAGCGCCGATGTCGAGATCTCGCCGAGCGCGCGGCTGGCGGTGGCGCCAGCGGCCCGGAAGGTCGGCGGGACATCGGCGGCGGCCAGGCCGACGCGCTCGGTCGCGGCCGCCGCCGGCTGCGCGGAGGCGGTCACCTCGCCCATCGCGGCGCGGGCGGCGGCACCGAGGCGCCCGAGAGCGGCGCTGCCCTCCGCCGAGAGCTCCACAGCCGCCGCGTCGGTGCGCGCCAGCGACTGGGAAGCGCCGGCCGCTGCCGCCGAGACCTCGCCGAGCGCGCGGGACGCGGACGACCCGGCGGCGCCGAACGTCGCCGGAATGTCGGCGGCCGACGCCGCCACGCGCTGGGTGGCGGCCGCCGCGGCCTGGCTGGCCTCGGCGGTGACTCGGCCTGCGGAGACCGCGGCCGCGGCGGCGCGTTCGAACGCGGCCTGCTGGGCGCGCTGAGCCGCCGTTGCCGCGGCCGACGTCTCCCGGAACGCCGAGTTGAACGCGCGCTCGGTCTGGTCGGCCGCAGCGGTCGCGGCCGTCGCGATCCGGCGGCTGTCCTGCTCGGCCTGCGCCGAACCCCGCCGGAACTCGCTGGTGTTGAGGTTGAGGCGGACGTTCACCGTGCGGTCAGCCACGGTCGACCTCCTTCCGGGTCACGCGCACCTG
Source organism: Kitasatospora sp. NPDC057692 (assembly GCF_042799475.1). NCBI lineage: Bacteria > Bacillati > Actinomycetota > Actinomycetes > Kitasatosporales > Streptomycetaceae > Kitasatospora > Kitasatospora sp. NPDC057692. Next base: position 97,317 of record NZ_JBHVIV010000006.1, read on the forward strand.
GGCGCCGCGGGTGTCGCCGCCGGCGTCCCGCCAGCCGTCCACGTGCCGGGCGCCGGTCGCACACGCGTGGCAGCGCAGCACCTCGGCCCGCCAGTGGTCTTCGAGGTCGACGTCGAGGGTGTCGGCCAGCGGGTGGCCGCAGCCAGAGCAGGTCTCGGCCTCGACGGCGAGCAGGGCGAGCGCCCACGCCCGGTCCTCGTCCGTCCATAGCGGCTCACCCGGGCGCGGCATCGGCCGGCCGAGGAAGACTGAGCGGGGGACGCCCCAGGCGCGGGCCGCTTCTACCTCTCGCCGGTGGAGGCCCGAAGCGCGGAGGCGGCCAGCGAGAAAGGGACGCTGACCGCCTCGTTGTTCACCTGCCAGGCCTCCAGCTCCAGCTGGTCGCGCTGGCCCTGGTTGAGTACCTCGGCGAGCTGTCCGTACTCCTCCGCCGTCATGGCGGGCTCGACCAGGCACGCCGAGACGAGTGCCCCGGGCAGGGTCTCCGGGTTGTAGAGCTCCTGGGCGTGCCGGGGCGGGTGCAGCGCGAGAAGGTCGCTCCACGCGAGACGCCCCAGCGCCCGGAAGGTGAACTGGGTCGCGGAGTCTCGCATCTGGTCCTGGAGTTCGGCGATCTCCTGGGCGAGCGCCCGGCGCGGGTCCGGGTCGGCCAGCGATTCAGGCTGCCAGTCGGCAAGCTCGGCGACCCGGGCCTCCAGCTCGGCGATCCGACCCGAGGCCTCGCCGTCCAGGTAGAGCGTGACGGTCGCGGTGCGCGGCTTGACCCGGGCGATGATGTCGGCCGCGGTGGCCTTGCGGGCCGCCATCAGGCCACCGTCACGTAGGTGTTGGGCTCGGTCGTGACCTTCATCGGCGACTTGAACTTGCCGACTTCGTTGGCGGCCGGCGGGGTGTTCGCGGGCTCGCCGCAGGCCATCAGGTACACCTCGACCTGCTGGCCCGACGCCCAGGCGGTGGCGTAGGCGAGGTTGCGGCGCACGACGAGGTAGCCGTGCACGCCCCTGCGCAGGGTCGCGAACGGCAGGTCCTCGGCGGGCGTGGTGCCGCGCTTGAACGTCAGCTCGACGTCGTAGCTCACCCTCCCGACTTCCTTCGTGTCGAAGGTGCTGGCGAGCGAGCTGGTGTCGACGTCGGCGGTGGACGGGTCGAGCTTGAGCCCGTCGGGGGTGATCCGGGGCGTCAGGTCGATGCCGCCGTTCAGCTCGGAGACGGCCGGAGCGGCGGGGTTGGCGATCGACGCGACCCAGGCGACCCGGGTCGTGCCGTCGACGATGGTGTCGGACACGGTGCCCTCCTCGGGCATGAGAGAAGCCCCGGCCAGGAGCGGGGGCTTCGGGGGTGGGCGAGGGGTCAGATGCGAAGCGCGGCGATGGTCACGGAGGCGGACGCCGAGTAGCTGATCGACGCGAGGCTGTCGGTGGGGCCCGCGAGCAGCTCGGCCGGCAGCGGCCCGATCATGCGCTCGCCGGACGCGGGGACGGACACGGTCGGGGAGGTGACTGTCTGGCCGCGCACGCTGCTGGTGGCGGTCAGCGTCACCGTGACCGGCGATGCGGAGCCGTTCTTCACGTGGAGGAAGGTCCGCTCGCCGCAGGCGACCTTGTCGCCGCCGGCCGCCGCGCTGGCGTAGGTGGGGTTGAGGCCGGCGATGGAGACGGCCTGAAGGGGCAGGGTGGCCATGGGGCCCTCCAGATCATGCGGGGATGGATCGGAGCCGGTACTGGACCGGCACGTAGTAGGCAGGCGGGGTGACGTCGTCGTCCCGCGCCAGGGGCGGCCCGCCGAGTTCCTCCGGGCGCCAGCACGCACGCCCGCCGACGACCAGCGGGGCGGTGAGGGCGGCGCGGACCCGGTCGGCCGTGCCCAGGGCGCCCTCGGGGGTGCTGGCCACGCAGGTCACCTGGAGCAGGACGTCCAGCGCGGTGCGCTCGTCGGCGAGGCTGGCCGGGGAGGCCTGGCCGCCGGCCGGGTAGAGCACGGCGTAGGCCTTCGGGAGTGGGCCCGGGCCGGCCGGGGCGCCGCCGACGTACACCGCCAGCGGCACCGCCGCGAGGACGGCCCGGACCGCCTCGACGTGCGGCAGGACGGCCGGGGTGCTCACAGCAGGCCCTCGACCAGGGCCTCGACGGCCGCGACGAACCGCGGCTCCTCGGCGAGCAAGGCCCTGCCGCCGTCGTTGTGCGGCGGAGACTGCACGGACCCGTACTCCAGGATCGCGCCGAGCGGGCCCTGCGTGGCGCCCTTGTCCGGGCCGATCACCGCTCCGGTGCCGGCGCCGGGCACGGTGGTGAGGTCATAGCCGATGGAGCCCGGGTAGTGCGGCGCGTACCGGCCGGAGCTGGACCGGGCGTTGTCGCGCCAGCCGTTCTTGATGTTCAGCGCTCCCTTGGACACGACCTGCCGGGCCTGCCGCTCCGCCTCCGGGCCCGCCCGGGCCAGCTCGGCAGCCATGAGTTCGAGCTCCCGTGCGTCTGCGCTCATGACCTGTCCTCCGCACTGATCCGCCACGCGGTGGCCGTGGACGATTCCGACACCGAGGTGACCCACAGGGTCCGGCCGACGAGCCGGACGTCCGGCGACGCGTCGACGAGGACCTGGTCGCCGGGCACCGGCCGCTCTCCGCCGACGGGCAGGGCCGCCCAGGGCAGGGCGACCTCGTAGCGGCCGAGGACGACGGCGCGCTGCCCGGCCTGGACGTCCTCCGCGAGCGCGGCCGCCGGCCTCACCCGGCCCGGGCCCGGGCCGTACAGCACTCGCGAGTCCGGCTGCACGGTCGCACCGGTCACCGGGTCGTACACCTCGGCGCCCGGGCGGACCAGGCGCACGGTGTCGACCATCAGCGCCTCGTGCGCCGCCCGGCCCCGGGCGAGAAGGGGAGCGATGTCGATCACGACGTCACCGCCGGGGCGCCCGGCACAATGCTGAACGCCGCCGTCCGGACGGGCCGGAGCGTGTCGGCCTCGTGCTCGGTCAGGTACAGCTCGCCAGCCGACCGGGCGCTGTCGATGGTGTAGCTGTAGTCGTCGATCTGCTCGCTCCTCTTCCCCTCGGGGTTGCGGAGCACGCGCAGCACCATCGCGCAGCACACCGCGGTCGAGGCGTCGGTCGGCGTGGTCGCGTACCGGGGGAAGCGGTCGAGGATGATCGCGGTCGCGTCGTGGAGCAGGGCGGTGGCCTGGCGGGTCTCAGCCGAGGTGAGGTCGCGGCCGAGCCGGTCCGCCAGGTCCGCGAGCGTTGCCAGGTCCGCCACGGCTCAGACCGTCAGGCCGGTGATGACGCCGTGCGCCCGCTCGTTGCCGTAGGCCAGGCCGACCTCGCCGTAGAGCTGGGTCCGGTCCTTGGAACCGGTCTTGGCGAGCGGCTCGGCGAAGAAGTGCCCGCGGCCGGGGGTCTCCAGGTAGACCGGCTGGCACTGCTCCAGCGACGCGACCACGATCTTGTGCTTGGGCAGGTACCGGTTGAGCATGATGTTCAGCGTGCCGAAGTCGGTCTCCAGCGTGGTCATGTTGACGCCGCCGACGTTGCGGCTGGTCTCCATGTACTTGCCGAAGAGGTTGCCGTAGGCGGTGGTGATCGCCCGCTTCTGGGCGGAGTTGGCGATTAGCGTGCCGGCGGTGGCCTCGGACAGGCCGCCGTTGTCGAACACGGCCTGCATCAGGGCGCCGATCGCGTCGGCGCTGGCCGCGGCGGACTTGGTGACGTTGGCGGTGCCGTCGCCGACCAGGTCGATCGCGGCGCCGCCCTTGGTCGCGGCGAGCTTGAACGTGTTCGTGGTCGAGCTGACGACGTAGTACACCGTGTCGGCGGACACACCGGTGGTGGTGGCGATCGTGTCGAGGATGACCTGGTCGCCGTTGGCGAGGCCGTGGGCGTTGATGGTGACGGTGTCGCCGGTGCCGGCCAGCGCGCCGGACCCGAGGGCGGTGCCCGCGTTCTGCGAGTTGGTGGTGATGGCCTGGAGCAGGCCACGGGTGCGACGCGCGGTGGTGTTGTCGGCCGGCTTGTTGTAGGTGCCGTTGAGGAACGACCACTCGATGTCGCGGATCATCTGCTTGAGCATCAGCTCGACCTGGTGGTCGAGCTCGCTGGTCACCGGGTTGGCCGCCTCGATGTTCAGGCCGGAGTGCTGGCCGAACGCGGCGAGCTTGGTGTAGCTGACGCCGACGGTCTCGTGGTGGATCTGGCAGATGTTGTCGACCGAGGCGCGGACGCGGTTCTGGTCGGTCGGCGCGTCCTGGCCCTCCAGGGCGACGTTCTGGCCGGCCGCGCGCAGGTCCTCGACCTGCCACTCGAACTGGGTCGCGGTGGTCTGGCCGCCGCCGCTCAGGCCGCCGATCGCCGAGAAGAACGGCGCGTCGGTCGGGGTGAGCAGGTGCAGCATGCCGGTGTAGTTGGGCAGGTTGTAGGTCGTGCCCAGTGCGGTGATCCCCGCCATGGGGGTCCTCCTTCGGTGCGGGGGCGCGGCGCGGGCCTGCCCTCATGGACTACTTGGGGGTGGGGAGCGAGGCGAGCTTGCTGTTCTGTAGCCGCAGGGCGGTGCGCCAGTCGCCCTTGGCCTGGGCCTCGCGGATCTGGGTGTCGATGTCGACGGTGCCGCCGGGCCGGGGGCCCTGGGAGGGGTCCGGGCGCGGGGTGCGCGGTCCGGGGTCGGCCTTCCAGTGGGGCTTGCGCTCCAGCAGGGCGGCGAGTGCGGTCTCGATGGCGGCGGCGTCGACGGTGCCGGTGTCGGTGAGGAAGTCGGCGCCGAGGGCGTCGACGGCGTCCTGCGGGTCGGCGAACCGGCCGGTGGCGAGTGCCTCGATCTTCGCTGCGACGGCCTGTTGTACGGCGGTGGTGGCGCGGTCCTCGGCGGCCTTGAGGCGGTCGGCGAGTTTCTCCGCGTCGGACTTCTGGGCCTCCTCCAGCTCGGCGAGGCGGCGGGCGGCGTCGGCGTTGGCCTTGGCCCGGGTCTCGTTCTCCCGGCTCAGGGCCTTCCACTTCGCGGCCTCGGCCTCCCAGTCCTTCGGCTCGGGAGGGGTGGGCGGCGCGGGCGGGGCCGGAGTCGGCGGACCGGGCTGCGGGTCAGGGGCCGGGGCCGGCGGGTCGGTGGGGGTGGGCGTGGACATGATCTCTCCCGTTTCGGGTGAAGGGGGACCGGCCCCGTTGCGGGGTCAGGTCAGGTAGCCGTAGCGCCGCAGCATGCCGATCAGCTCGTCGCGGGTGCCGGCGCGCTTGTAGATCTCCTCCGGCAGCAGGCGGTGGGCGGTCAGCCGGAAGCGGCGGCGCTCCAGGTTGCGGGGCACGAGCCCGCGGTCGATAGCCCGCAGCCACTCCGAGCGGAAGAAGGCGCCGCGCGGGGTGGTGGCGTCGTAGGTCGCGCGGAGCTTCTGCCCGTACGCCTCGGCGGTGTACATGCCCCGGCGGGCGTTGACGACGCTGTTGATGTCGGCGCCGTCCCGGATCGCCTGGGCGCCGGCCTGCGTGAAGATCCGATCCTGCTCGGCCCGGGACAGGCCGTGGAAGTAGTCTCCGGCGTCGACGGTGCGGCCACGGAACGCCGTGCCGCGGGTGATCGGCATGTGGACGCAGTCGCACCGCGGGTGGCGGGCGAAGCCCTGGTTGAAGCCGTACTCGCGGCCGGCCAGGATCGCGCACCGGGCACAAGACGGCGGCGAGAGCACGCGCACGTAGCCGCGGGTCCGCCGGTTGCCCGCCAGGCTCACCCCAGTGGCCTCCCTGCCCGCGTCCGGAACCTCGGTGCCGACCTTGCGGATCAGCGACGCGAGTCCGCCCCGCAGAGCCTCCGGCGGGCTCTGGCCTGCCGTGAGGCGCCACCGGGTCTCGATGACCGGCTCGTACAACAGGCTGGTCAGGGACCGGCCGTCGGCTGCCCGGCCGACGAACGCCTCGACGGCCAGGCGCCCGGCCGGCTCGCTGGCCGCCCCGTCCGCCTCGACCACCGCGGTGATGTAGCCGTCCGCCGGGGCCGCCGCGCGCCGTTGTCCGGCGGTGACGGCCTGGACCAGGGCGGGGGCCGCCGAGCGCCACGACTCGTCGAGGGCGGCGATGTCGACCGTCCGCCAGGCCGCCTGTGCCTGCTCTGCCGCCAGCCGCGCGGTGAGCTGCTGCTGGCGGTAGTAGGCGGCGGCGAGCTCCTCCGCGGTCTGGTCAGCCACCCGGCACCAGGTCGGGCTTGGGGCCGAGCAGCGCGGCGAGGTCGCCGCCCATCGACCGGTCGAGGGCGTCGGCCTGCATCTGCCGCATCCGGGCCTGTTGGGCGCTGGAGTAGCCGAGGTCCTCCCAGGCCTGCTCGATCGGCAGGATCCCGGCGCCCACCAGCTTGGTGACGGCGTCGGCCTTCTGCGCGTAGGTCGGCGTCGCGGGGTTGGCCCACAGCGTCTCCAGTTCGAGGAGCCTCGGGTCCCACTCGCCGGTCTGGAACCGGCGCACGAACCGCTGCATCCGCTCGTACCCGTCGCCCAGGGCGCCGCACTTGCGCTCGGCCCGCTTCACCAGCCGGGCCTCACGCGAACGGATCGCCGCGTCCGAGGCGGCGTCGTCCGCCGACAGGCCCATGTAGTTGGGCGGCAGCGCGGCGAGCGCGGCCGCGATCCGGGCGAGCAGCTCGATCGTGGAGTGGAAATTTTTCAAATCCGCCTCGGGGAACTGCCCGACGTCCACCCCGTCGTCCTTGCGGTTCTTCGCGGTCGCCCAGATCCGGCCGGCCAGCCGCGACCACACCGACACCGGCTTGCCGTCCGCGTCGGTAAAATCCTCCTGGTCGAAACCAAGGGCGTACCGGCGCGGCATGGCGTGGAACTCGGAGCCGACCATCATGTCCGTCGCGATCTTGCAGGCCGCGTCGGAGATCGGCAGGACGTCCGCCAGTTCGGTCACGCCGCCGGGCACCAGCAGGCGCCCGCGGTTGGCCAGGGTCGCGACTGGGACCGCGCCGAGGCCGTGCTCGTCGCGGTCGACCTCCGTCCAGCCGGCCTTCCCCTTGAACTCGTAGTGGTGCGTGGCGTCGGGCAACTTCAGCGTGGCGAACTGGTCCCGCACGGCACCGGTGAGCGGGTCGACGTCGTGGTAGCGCTTCACCACGGCCCGCTCCTCGCGGGTCGCCGGGTCGTAGTCCGCGTGGACCTGGAGGGGCGACTCCGCCGTGATCAACGGGGTGTCCGGATCGGCAGGGTTCGAGCCGACGAAGACGAACGCCCGGCGCATCACCAGCGACTCGACGTGTGCCTTCTGGGACTGGCCAGCCATCTTGTTGGCCTTCCAGACCCGCCACATCTCCTTGTCGCCCGACTCGGCGTCCGGCAGCCGGAACCCGGTGACGTCCAGGCGTTCTTCGACCGCGTCGACGATCAGCCGGGGCCAGTTGATGACCACCTGCTGCAGCTGCTCGCCGAGCTCGGCCAGCAGCTCCGGGTGGAGGTAGGCGAGCGGCTGCGTGCCCTCGTAGTAGCGGTTCAGCGCCTGGAGCTGGGGGAGCTCCTGCTCATGGCGGAACAGCAGGTACCGCAGCCATTCCTCGGGGGACAGGTCCATCAGCCGCCCCCGTCCGTCACGTCGAGATGCCGCCGCACCGCGCAGAGATCGACCGGACCAGGCAAGCAGAGCACCATGGCCACCCCCAGTACCTGCTGAAGGATCGGGAAGAGGTTCTGGTCGACCTCGGCATAGTCGACGTGTCCGATCACGAGCACGTCGTCCGCCTCCAGTTGCACGATCCGCACCATCAGCGCATCACCACCATCCGGCCGGAGCGTTTGCGGTTGGCCCCGGCAGCGATCGCGTCGCTGCGGGCCTCCCAGGACAGGACACCGGCCATCGCAGCGTCGATCTTGAACGGGCTGTCGTGGCGCTCCTTCTCGATGACCCACAGGGGCTGGCCCTGGTCGTCGAGGATGCGGAGGTTGCGTTTGCGGGCGTTGGCGATGTGCTGGGCGAAGACCTTGTCGCCGTTGTTGCGGACATCGCCGGCCTGCTGGGCTCGCTCGTAGGCACGCAGCGCGTACCCGATCTGCTTCGGCCGGTTGGTCCACCACTCAACCACCCGGTCCTTGCCCCATCGCCCGGCCCAGTGCGTCACCGTGCCGTCCCACCACGGCGGGTCGGCGTAGACCCGCAGGACCTTGAAGGTGTCGAAGGCCTGCGCCAAGGTGGCGTTCACCTCGTCCTCGGGGCACTCCCAGTCGGTCGCGCCCGGCGGGCACTCCCAGACGCCGAGGGGCCACTGGAAGCCGGTCTCGACGTGGGTGGCGATCAGGGCTGTCGCGTCGCGGAACTGCGCGCCGTCGAACCCCACCACGATCTGGTCGCGGGGCGGCACCACGAACGCCGGGTCGGCGAGATCGGCCCACCGCGAGACGTCGAAAGCCTGCCTGCCGGCCTGGACCCGGCGGTTCAGCCAGACCCGCTCGAAGTAGCCCTTGTCGGTGTCGGGCTGGTGGTACAGCGACGCCACATAGTCGACCTGGCCCTCAAAGTCCGGCCACGCGGCGATCGCGGGCCCGGACGCCTCCCGGATCGCGGCCCGGAGCTGCTGCTCGTCGCCGAGGTCCTCGTCGGGACGGGGCGCCGCCTCGCGGTGGAAGAAGAACAGCGTCTTGTCGGGCGTCTTGCCCTTCGCCACCAACTCGGCGTACTCGTGCGTACCCTCCGCCACCGAACCCTCGCCCGGGGTGTAGGTCGTAGTCGTCTCCAGCGACCACGGGTCCGCGAGCATCCGCTTCGGGATGTTGGCCAGCATCGTCTGGTGGGCCTCGCGCAGCCTGGGCAGGACGAAGCGGTGCGTCTCGTCGAAGTGCTGGAACGTGGTGCGGGCGCCGTCGCGGGAGTCCGGAGAGGACGCCAGCGCCTGGGCCTTGCCGTCGCCGCCGATGCGCATGATGCGCTCCAGGCCGACGTCGAACAGGTCCGCGTCCTCGCCCTCGGAGACCATCACCAGCAGGGCACCGTAGGCGAGGTCCGAGGTCTGCTCCTCGGTGTAGGCCACCATCGGGATGTACGGGTCAGTGACGGGCATGCCGACCGGCCGACCGTAGGCGTCGAACCCGTCGCACCGCACCGGGCCCTCGGGGTGGAGCTCGGCGAAGGCGACTGCCGCGGCCAGCTCGGTCTTCGCGGTGCCCTTGCGGACGGACAGGGCGGCGCGCTTGAAGCGGCGCCGTCCGGCACGAGGGTGGCCCTGCGGGTACACCTCGTACCAGCGGTAGATGAGTGCCCGCTTCTCGGCGTCCAGGGTGTACGGCTTGCCGCGGAGGTCGCCGGGGCCGTGGACGGAGCGCTCCTCAAGCAGCTCGCACACCTGCGGGCCCAGGGTCGGCCAGGGCTCCTCATCGACCTGCGGGACGATGAGGACGCCCATCGTCAGACCGCGTACAGGATGGAGCGGGGGTCAGCGGGCTGCCCCTCGGGTGCCGGGTCGGCGGGCGGCGCCGGGACACGGCGGCGGCGCGTGCGCTCGGACGCGTCCTCGCCGCGGTCGACCTCCCACTGGAGCCGGCGCCGGTCGATGGGCGTCAGCCCGAAGCACTGCCGCTGCAGCCGGATCTCGGAGGCCAGCGACGTCGTGGGGTTCTGCCAGAAGTCGTCGACGAGGACGGCGAGCAGGAACAGGCCGTGGACGTCGGCGCTGCCGACGAACTCGCCGGCCATCGGCGACGCCCACACGTCGTCCCACCAGGCGAGGGTCATGGCGTGCCAGGGCCTGGCCTCGGGCAGCTCGGGCGCGACGAAGTCGGCGGGCAGCTCGGTGAGCAGGCGGGCGGTCGAAGCGCGGTTGCGCCGCTGGCGGGTGGCGGGGCTCTTGGGGAGCGGTGGCATGCGGTCCTCCTGGTCGCCGTTTCGGCGAGCTGACGGCGGGTCCGTTGCGGCCCCGCCAGTTGCTACAGAGGGTCACCATTGGGGGCCGCTCAGGGTCCTGGGATCCGTACAGACAGAAATCCACCTCCCCCGCGGGTCCCGCCGGCCTGGCGGGAGGGGGTCACCCCCCAGGGGGCAGTGACCTTGAGTAGCCGGAGGCCTGCCGGGCTTGGTCACGCACTGTCGCATCGCTCGCCTCTGTGGTCACGCTGGGTGGCTGCTGGTGCTGGTGCGGTGGAAGTGAGCGCTCGCTGCCCGGCCTGGCTGCCACCGAGGGTGAGCGCGGGCCTGCCTGGGCTCGCTGTCCGTAGCCGTCGAGGCCCCGGGTCAGCGCTCCCGCAGGTCGATGGCGTACCGGGAGCCGGCCTCGGCGGCCGGGTCCCAGCGCAGCCGCACGACCACGTCGCCGACGGTGACCTGCTGGTCGTTGTAGCCGCAGACGGTGACGCCGGTTCGGTCGGTCACCTCCTCCAGCGCGGCCAGGGCGTTGGCGAGGGCCTGCAGCTGGGGTGCGGTGAGGAGGTCGGTCATCGGTCTGCGGCCTCTGCCGGCGGGTCGAACACCAGGTGCTGGGTGTGACCGTGGCCCTCGGCGGCGAGGCGGACGTCGTCGGCCAGGCGGCTGAGGCGGGCAGCCCAGAGTGCCGCAGCCACGTGGGCCGGCCGTGCTGCTCGGGGCGGGAGCACGCAGCCGTCCGGGCTGCGGTCCGGGTCGACCAGCACGCCGAGTTGGATGGTGCCGCCCGTGGCGGGCAGGAAGACGCGCATCTGCTCGTTGGTGAGCGTGTGCTCCTCGGCGATCATCGTGCCGCCGTCGGGCAGTCGGTAGAGCTGCACCGTGTGCTCAGCCATCGGTGCCCTGCCCGATAGCTTCCCGCCGCAGCTGTGGCGGGCGTGGTGCCGGGAGGTCCAGCTCGACGAGCAAGCGGTTCTGGAGCTGTACGGTCCAGTGCTGGTTCGGGTTGTCCGGGTCGACGAGGGCGCGGCCATCGATGGTGCGCTTGATCGCCTTCCATCGGATGAGCGTCTCGCCTGCGTAGATCTCGATGGAGATCCACGCGGGGTCGACGTGCTTGGGGTCGATGTGGTTGGCGGTGAGCCAGGCGCAGATCGCCTTGCGGTTGGCCTCGAGTTCCTCGCGGAGTAGGACCCTGATGACGGTCATGTGTTCCATCCTCCTGGCTGGTGCCGGCCGGTCTCGCGGCTGTGGCAGCTGTGGCAGAGGCCGCGTCCGTGGCGGGGGTCGTCGGGGTCGTGGCCGGCGGCGACGAGCTCGCGTCTGCTGAGGGGGTGGTGGTCGGCGTGCTTGCTGGGTTGGCCGCAGGGCTGACCGTGTCCGTGGTCGGGCTCGGTGCAGACGCACTGCGGGTCGCGGGCGAGGACGCCGGGGCGGAAGCGGCGTTGGTGCTGCTGGCCGTAGCCGCGTTGGGTGCGGGTGCCGCGGGCGCGTTCGGCTTCGGCGCGGTGTGCGGGGCAGCGGCCGCCGTCGGTGATCTCGGGGCATCCGGGGGTGGAGCACACGGTGCGCGCTGCACGTCTGGCCACGGTGATCACCTGCCTCTACGCTGGGCGCCTTCTGTTCGATCGAGGGGGTAGTGATGGCGGCATCTCAGGTGACGCAGGGCCTGACGACCGCGGGGTTGATCCTGGCGGCCGGTGGGCTGGCGCTCGGCATGTATCCGGCGGGTGAGGACTGCGGGTCGCCGTGGTCGCCGGAGACGGGGAGCTACTCGCAGGATGTGCCGGCGTCGTGCGCGCTGACGATCTCGGAGCGGCAGCCGATGGCGTGGTTGATGCTGGTCGGCGGGACCGCGGTGCTGTTCGGCGGCCTGGTGGCCCGGCCGAAGCTGGAAACCGCGACCGCGACCGAGGAGGAGCCGAGCCCGCGCGGGGTGGGGCAGGGACCGCTGGTGCCGTAGTCAGCTTTGGTGCTGCTGACCGGGCTGGGCTTCGCTCATGCCCGCTCAGGCCAGTGCCAGGTGCCCCCGGCGGGCGAGGCCTCGGTCCAGCCGCACGCGCAGTAGCGGAAGGGGCTTCCGTGCGTGGCCTGGTCGGGGCAGTCCGGGGTGCCGGGCTGGCCGGATCCGTCGTGGTAGGTGGCTCGGTTGAAGAACATTCCGGTCGGGTTGAGCACAGCCAGGCCGATTACCGCAGGGTCATCGGTCAGCTCGGTGACAATCGCGGCTCGGCACTCCGTGCCGTACTCGCCGCCGGGGGTTCCGAAGCTGGTGTAGTGGACGATCCGGCCGATGGTGGGCTGCACGGTGGCCTCCGGGGGGAAGGGTCGGCCCGCCAGCGGAGCGGACTGGCGGGCCGGGTCTGTGAGAGCTGATCGGCGCCCTGTTGCCTAGGACAGGGCGCCGCCACGGTCCTCGCGGATACCGCATCCCAGCCGCCACCGCGGTCACACAGTCGTGGAGAGCATCGGCGCGTGTCTGGGACATCTGTGGGGTTAGGCGGCGGCCGGGTCGACGGTGCGGCGGGCTCGGGCCCGCGTGGCGGCCTCGGCCCGGGCGACGTCGAGCTGTGAGTACAGCGATCGGCCGCGCTCGTCGAGGCCGGCGGGCGCCAGGATGCCGCGCCGCTTCCACTGCCAGATGGTTGCGACCTGGACGCCGCAGAGGGCGGCGGCCTCGGCGGGGGTCATCAGATCGGACATGACGGCCTCCCAGGAAACGCGGAAGGCCCGACCGTGGTGGTCGGGCCTTCCTGAAGTTGGGCGCACGTGTGGTGCTGTCAGCAGCCTGACACACGTGGCGGATCTTGTGCAAGCGGGCTACGTGGCGTTCCTGAATCGGCGGTAGTAGCGGCCGACGGTGGCCTGACTCACCCCGCATTCGGTGGCGGCTGCCCGGGTGCTGATGCGGCGGCGCCAGCAGCGGTGGAGTGCAACGACGGTCTCGTCCGGGAGAGCGGTCCCGCGAGTCGGGCGAGTCAGGCTCGGCGGGGGTGACTCGGCGGCGAGTTCGGGGCCGCCCTGGGGTGGCATCACCGTCCGCCAGGCATACGGGCTGGCGAGCGCGGTGGCTATGGCGTGAGTCAGGTCGGGTGCGGTGGTCATGGGGTGGTGGCCTCGGGGTGAGTCAGGGGTCAGGCGGCGTGGCGGAGTTCGGCGAGGAGCTGCTTGACGCGGCTGGCGTAGTCGGTGGGGCTGAACTGCTCGCGGCAGTGGAGGCATTCGCGCCAGCCGTCGGTGCGCTCGCAGAGGGCGCGGAGCTGGCAGGCGGGGCAGGGGGTGCGGGTGGGGCGGGCGCTCTTGATGGGGTAGCGGGCGGTCCGGTTGAGGTGGGTGTGGAGGGCGTCGATCTCGGTGGCGAGGTCGGCGGCGTAGGCGCGCCGGGCGGCGAACGGGGCGTGGAAGCGGAGGATCTTGATGGCGACGCTGGCGGGCAGCTCGCCGGGGATGGTGGGCAGCCTCGCCCAGGCCGACCAGTCGTTGGCCCGGGCCCGGTCGTCGAGGACGGCCGCAGCCCAGGCTTCGAGGATGTCGACGCTGGGCGAGGTGGGGTCGGTGAGCGCGTCGAGGGTGTCGAGGTGGACGGGCAGGGGCGGGGTGCGGGTGGCGCCGGAGACGCGGCCGGCGCGGGCGGCGGTGGTGCTGGGCAGGAGCGCGAGGTAGGCGTGGGTGAGGATCTCGGGCAGTTCGGCGAGCTGCCGGTGGAGGCGGGCGGCGGTGGCGGGGTCAAGCATCGCGGTCTCCTGGGTGGCGCAGGGTGGGTGGGGGTCAGCGGTCGATGACGGGCAGGTGCAGGTCGCGGTGGACCAGGTCGACGGTGATGCCGAGGGCGGCCAGGACCTCGGTGATGACGGCGGCGACGGTGGCGGCGCGGTGTCGTCCGCCGGCGCATCCGACGGCGAGCGAGAGCGGCCCGGCGGACGGCCCGGCGAGGTAGGCGAGGGCGGCGCTGACCGTGGCGGCGATGGCCTGGCGGATGCCGGGGGTGCCGAGGACGGCGTGGCGGACGGGCTCGTCGTGGGCGGTCTGGTGGCGGAGGTCCGGGGTGACGTGGGGGTCGCGGAAGTGTGCGCGGAGGTCGAGGGTGATGTGGGCCGGGGGCGGGGTGTCGTGGAGGTAGCCGAACGAGGTGACGGTGACGGTGGTGGCGGACATGGTGGTGGTCTCCGGGTAGTGGGCGAGGTCGGGGATGACGTCGACGATCGGGGGCCGGGTGGGGTGGGTGAGGTCGTAGGACTCGTCGTCGGTGAACAGCTCGCCGTCGTCCGCCTCGTCAAGGTCGTCGGGGCAGGTCACGGCCGGGCCTCGGCAGCGTCGAGGAGCGCGCGAATCCGCTGCGCGGCCTCCCAGTTCGCGTCGGCGTATCCGCCGTAGGCCTCCTCCGCCTCCAGCTCGTCCGCGAGGGCCCGGACGGCGGCGATGCGGGCCTCGGCCTGCTCAGCGCGCTGCACGACCTGCCGGTGGTAGGCACCGGACGAGGCACGGCGGAGCGCGGCACCCGTCCCGGCGAGGGAGGCGCGGAGCTGACGGACGCCGGAGCGAAGGGCGGCGTGCTCGTCGGGGGTGAGCGCCCGGTTCGAGGTGTGGCCGATGAGGTGGTCGAGCTGCTCGGCGGTGGGCGGTGTGGTCTTCACGGCTGCGGCTCCTCGGTCGGCGTGATGTCAAAGCCGCCATCGCGGGCGAACAGTGTCTTCACGTCCGCGAGCGGCATTTCAGCGAGACTGACCCAGCAACCGCACAGTGCGTCAGCTGAGGACATGTCGCCGCAGATCTCGCACTTCCACGGCGGGCACTTGTCGCAGTGAGTCGACGGGTAGACGTCGGTGGGCGAGCCGTCGGGGCCCGGCTTGGTTGCGCCGCACCCGGCGCATGTAGTGATGGCCATGGCCTGGAATCTCCTGTCAGAGTCGGCCTGGGACGTTCGAGATGCCGAGCGGGTTGCGGGTGCCCGCTTCGGCGTCGGCCTCGGCCATGCTCTGGATCTGGAAGTCGATCGGTGTGGGCAAGCCGGCGGTCTTGGCGATCAGGTCGGACAGGGCGATGTTGATCAGCAGCCGCATCGGCTCGGTGAAGATCATCACGTCGTCGTCGGCGAGGATGAGGCGCAGGTCGATGTCCCGATAGCTGGCCGTACGCAGGACCGAGCCGACCAGGTAGACCGGGCGCCCGAACGCAGCGGTGACGGGCCGGCATGCCCAGTCGAGACGGTGGAAGTCGGGCGGGCTCAGGTAACTGGCACGGGCGGGGGGCGTGTTGGTCACAGGGTGCCTCCGGGTCGGGGGATGAGGTTGCTGGTCTCGGCGTGCTGGCGGACGGGGCCGTCGGGCGGCGGGGGCTGGTCGCCGCGGGCCGCGCCGTGGCAGAGGGCGAGGGTGACGAGGGCGCTGCCGGCCAGCAGAAGACCGGCAGCACACACGAGCGGCAGGGTCACTCGGCGGCCATGGTGTTGAGCTGGCGGAGCACCTTCTTGATGGCCGGGTCGCCGACGGTGACCTCGTAGGAGATGACGACCTCGTCGTCGGTGACGGTGACGGTCAGGGTGTCGTCGGGCAGGACCGCGTCGGTCGGCAGGCCGGTCCGGCGGCGGTAGTGGGTTTCGGCGGCGGCGTAGGCCTGGCAGAGGGCGGCGCCGACGGCGGGGACGGGCAGGACGTGGTCGATGCGGCGAACGTCGGTCTCGCGGCGGGTCCAGGTGGTCACGGTGGTCTCCTCGGGTCGGGGGTGGGGCCTGCCGCCCGGGCGGGGGCGGCAGGCGGGCGGGTCAGCGGATGCGGATACGGAGGGCCCTGGCGACAGTCGCGACGCGCACGCTGGCCGGCGCGAGGTCCATAGGTCGGCCGGGGCCGCGTGAGCCGGTGCGGATGTACTCGGCGCGCTGCGCGGGGGTGGCCTGGGCAGCCCAGGCGATGCAGGCCTGGGTGAGGGAGTACACGTGTCGGCCCACCCCCTCGGCGCTCACAGGCTGTTCGCCGGCAGTCGCAGGCCCTGGGCGATGTAGCTGATGCGGAGGGCGACCTGAGCGGGCGCGCCGAGGGTGCCGCCGCAGCCGAGGTTCTGGAGCTGCTCGTTGCTGCCGCCCTCGCGGAGGCTGGCGTACTGCCAGCCGGTCTCCGTCGACCAGGCGACGAGCAGGCCGTGCGGGTGGGTGTCTGCGTCGACGAGCGGGTGCTCGGGCCGCCAGGTGAGGACGGCGCTGGGGACGGTGCTGATGCCGTCGTCGGCGAGCTCGTCGCAGTCGCGGATGTCGACGTCGGTGGGGCGGAGCCCGCCGGCGGTGAGGAAGTCCTCGACGTCGTAGAGGTAGGCCTCGGCCTGGTCCGTGGTCATGGTGGTCATCGGGGTCCTCGGTGGGGTGGGGGCCGCCCGCGGGGTGCGGGCGGCCAGGACGATGCCAGCGGCGGAGGCCAGCAGCGTGCGGCAACGGAGCAGCGCCTCGCCCTGGGCCTGAACCTCTGCGCGGAGGCGGGCGTTCTCGGCGTCGCGGGCGGCCAGGTCGGCCTCGACGACGGCGAGCATCACGTTGACGAGGCCCTGCTTCTCGCCCCTGGGCCGCATGGCGTCGGCGTCGAGAGCGGCGATGAGGCGCTCGCGGAGGTCGGGCGGGGTGGTCACCGGCCCTCCCCGACGGCGGCGAGGCGGCTGAGGTTCTGGATCGTGGCCCGGATCGCGGCCGCGGTGTGCCGGTGCGGCGCCTTCGCGACGGCCTCGGCGATCCGCAGCCACGCGTACTCCGCCTGACCCTCAACGTGAAGCACCGCGGCCCGCAGGCACGTCCGGTCCGCACTGGCGTGGATGTGCCCGCGGATGCCGGGGAGGCAGATGCTGGTCTCGTCGCTGATGGGCTCGTGGCACATGGTGCAGTCGGGCTCGGTGTTGTCGTGGCCCCATGGGATCTCGGGGACGTTGATGGTGATCTGCACGAGGGGCTCCTGGGGGTCGTGGGCGGGTCGTGGCGGGTGTGCGTGGCCGTCGGGCCAGGCGGCTGCTGGGGGCGCGTGTGGGCTGGTTCTGGCGCGCGGCCGGTGCCGGACCGGTCCGCGCGCCAGTCCGTCAGGTAGCGGGCTGATCGGGGATGGTGAGCTGGCCCGCCGCCTCGGCCGCAGCACGTCGGGTGGCAGCGGCGGTCTCGCGGTGGTGGTCGCGGTCGTAGTGGAGGTGGCACCCCTGGCACATAGCGCGGAGGTTGCTCGGGTCGCAGTTCTCGGGGGTGTGGTCGAGGTGGGCAACGGTCAGGACGACGCGGGAGCCGGTGCCGTAGGCGGTTCCGCCGTTGTGGTTGGGGCAGCGGCCGTCATGGGTACCGCGTCCGCACTCGCCGCAGCACTCACACTGGCTGGCGGCGCGGTTGGTGCGGATGTCGAGGCTGATGGCGGGCCAGTTGGCCGGGTATCGGCTGCGGTTCTCGGGGCGGATCGGCATGGCAGCTCAGGCCTTCTGGGCGTTGCGGTAGGTGTCGTGCCGGTCCTGGATGGCGTCACGGTCGAGGGGCTGGGGCTGGTTCATCGGGTGCTCCTGGTGGTCAGTGGGCGTGGGGTTCGACGAGGACGTCGACCTCGAAGCGGTGGCCGCAGCCGGGGCAGGTGGCGTACATGCGGGGGCCGGTCGTGCCGTAGAGGGTGGTGATCTCGATGTGGTCCATCGCGGCGTCGCAGTCGGGGTGGGGGCAGGCGATCACGGCGGGCTCCTGGTGGGTGGTCAGGGTTGGTCGCAGGTGAGGTGGGTGTCGTAGCTGCGGACGGCCTGTACATGTGGGAGGGCCCTCATCTTCTGCATCTTCTGTCTGACCTGCGGTTTTGTGCCCTCACCTTCTCCCCCGCCTTCTCCCCGCCTTCTCCTCACCTTCTCGGGGAGAAGATGAGGGGTGGAGAGAAGATGAGGGAGAAGATGTGGGAGAAGGTGAGGGGGTAAAAGAGCAGGTCAGAGAGAAGATGAGTAGATGCGTGGTGTGTATAGGAGGGGTGGGCCTAGGGCGGTTCCGGAGTGGTGTCATCCGAATCGTCGGTGGGGATCTGCCAGACCCACTGGGCGTTGAGGACCTTGGGCTTGACGCTGCGGATCCGGAGGCGGGTCTTGGCGGAGCGGAGCGCGTTGGGGGTGATGCCGGCCTCGCGCGCGGCCTTCTCGATGTCCCGCGGCGGTGCTTCGCCGCCGCGCTGGGACGACATGAGGTAGTCGCGGAGCCAGGCGGCGGCCTCAGTGAGTTCGGTGCGGTCCGAGCCGGGGATGCCGTCGGCGCGGAGGGCGTCGCGCACTGAGGTGGTGGATTCGCCGCCGAGGACGAACCGGGAGACGTAGCTCGGGCCTTCGTCGGTGTCGACGGTGTACGGCTGGATGCTGTAGGCGTGGGAGGGGAGGCCGATGCGGCCCAGGTTGTTCTTCTCCAGCGACATGACGAACTGCCCGTCGCCTTCGCCGTCATCGTCCTGGTGGGCGAACGCGACGAGGGAGCGGATGAGCTGGCCGAATGCGCCGGATCCGGCGATGCGGCTGACGGGGTCGGCGCCACCCTGCTTGGTGAAGTGCGCGAGGCCGAGGATGGTGAACTTGTACCTGTCCGCGGCCGCAACGAGGGGTTCGAGGGCCTCGCGGACCTCAGCGGCTCGGTAGTCGTTGATGCTCTTGTCGATCATCGACAGGAGCGGGTCAGCGACGAGCAGGGCGACGGAGTGCAGCTCGGCGGCCTGGCCGAGGAGCGAGGTGTCCACGGGCAGGGACAGTCGGGCGTGGGGGCGGCCGTCGTCGTGGACGTCGACCCGGAACACGAGATCCATGTCGGCTCCGGCGGCGATCAGCCGAGGAGCGATGGTGTACGTCCACGAGTCCTCCGTGGCCGCGTAGATGACCCCGCGCGGTTTCCCGTACAGGGCGCCGGGGAGGGTGCCGCGGGTGATCTGCGCGGCCAGCCAGCACGCCCACTGGCTCTTGCCGAGGCCTGGGCCGCCGGCGGCGATTGCGAGGCTGTACATCGGGATGCGGCCGTGGCTGGTGGGGGGCGCGTCGGCGGGGGTGGTGTCCCACAGCCAGCGGACCGGGCGGACACGGATCTGGGAGGCGGGGGTGAGGATGAGGCGCCGGCTGGTGCGCTCGGTGAGGCCGGTGTCCTCGGCGCGCTGCAGGAGCCGACCGGTCTCCTGCTGGGCGTCCTTCAGGGTGCCGAGGAGGTCGTCCTTGCCCTCGTGTAGGCGGTGGATCAGCCGGAGAAGACCGGTCTTCGCCTCCTCGACGATGACCAGCTCGCGAAGCTGTTCGGCGTGCCAGCCGGCCACCGGGAGGGCGTGCGCGGCGATCCGGCCGAACACCCCGGGGCCGCCGATCCGGCCGACCTCGGTGGGGCCGAGGGCTCGCTGCAGCGCGTAGTAGTCGACTGGCTCACCGGCTGGGATCCGGGTGGCCAGGCACTCCCAGACGGCTCGGGTCGGTGCGTGGAGGAGCATCGCAGGGTCGGTGATGACCTCGGCGAGGGCGGCGAACTGCGTGGGATCGACGAGCGCGGTGCCGACGATCGCCAACTCCAGTGCGGTGCGCGGGTCCTGGTCGGCGACCAGCTCGTCGGCGGGCCGGGGGGCGTAGGTGGTCATGAGCGGCCCGCCGTGGTGGTGCCGGCAGCCGTGACGGCGTGCCGGGATGCCCTCGCGGGCTGTGTGCGGCGGACGTTGATCACGCAGTGCTCCTAGAACAGGGTCGGCTGCAGGGCCGGGGCGGGGTTGCAGCCGTAGGGGCCGGGGCGGTGCGGGTGGTGCGCGCGGGGCGGGGCCTGGCCGAGGACGATCGGCAGGACCTGCCGGCCGTCGAGCCGTCCTCCGTCGGGGAGGTGGATCGCGAGGGGGTGCGGCTCGGGGTCGAGTGCGCGGCCGTCGGGGGTGAGCCGGATGGTGGCCCCGCACCGCGGGCATGCGGTGTGCTCCGCGGTGCGGGGCCGGTTCATCAGGCCGCGTCGTCGACGTGCAGGCCGACGCCGTTGCGGAGGATGTCGTCGGCCCGGTAGGTGCCGACCTCGTCGAGGGTTCCGGAGGCGGTGCGGCGCCTGTACATGTCCTGCTGAACAACCCGCAGCCGCTCGTCGGTGAACTCGTCGGCGGCGACCTCGATGCCGACGACGCGGACCTTGACGGACGGGTCCTTCTCCTCGTCGGGGCCGGGCTCGGTGCGCTCGGCGTGGGCCAGCTCGATGACGGCCATCCAGCGGCCAGCCCTGGACTTGAACATGGCGTCGGCGAACGGCTCCAGCGCGGCGGAGACGTCGGCGAGGACCTTGCTGTCGAACTTGATGTCGGTCACGGGGTGGTGCCTTTCGGGTGGAGGGCTGGGCAGGTGGCCCGGTGGGTGAGGGGCAGGTCACGGGCGCCGTAGCGGATGCGGTCGTGGCCGGTGAGTCGCTGGTGGTACCAGCAGTGGGTGCAGAGGTAGTCGGCGGTGGGCGGGCCGGGGCCGGTGCGGATGGTGAGTCCGCCGAGCCAGCCCGTCACGCGGCGATCCGAACGCGCTGGCTCCGGATCCGGGAGCCGGCCTCGGTGCGGTCGACGTCGTCCTCGCCGCCCCAGACCCCGGTGGCGCCGAGGGCACGCCCTCGGTCGCGGCAGGGGACGCGCTCGGGGCAGTGGCGGCAGAGCGCGCGGGCCTGGTCGACGCGGGCGGTGTAGAGCGGGCTGCCGGTGTGCTGGCCGTCGGGGGCGAAGAACAGGTCGGGGTTCGCGCGGCACGGCAGTCGGCTGTCGGTGGTGGTCACGCGTCGTTCCTCTCGGGCCAGGCGACGCCGGCCAGCGCGCGGGTGTGGGTGGGAGGCAGGACAGCGCCCGCGTGGCCGAGGTGCGCGAGGCCCATCTCGGCGAGGATCAGCGCGTCGGCCTGGTCGTAGCGGCCGGGGCCGGTGCACTCGACGCCGTAGCGCTGCTGTGCGGCGTCGCGGACGCGGCCCTTGACCTGCGCGGGGGTCTCCCCGGTCCAGCGGGCCCGGCCGGTGGCGTAGATGGTCCTGTTGTCGGGCGGGACGACCGCGTACGGGATGCTGCGGCGCCACAGGTCGTGGCGGACCATCCAGCGGATTGCGGCGAGCTCGTCGTGTCCGCGCTGCATCGCGCGGGAGTAGGCCGGGCCCTCGATGACGACGAAGTCCGCGCCGCGGTAGTACGACTGCATCTCGCGGAGCTGGTGGGCGAGGCGCTCGTGCCCGTCGAGGCGGCCGGAGCGGATCGCCTCGGCCCAGCCGCGGCCCGCGACGCCGGTGCAGGACAGGGAGACGTCGAGGCCGATGACGAGCGGCGTCGGGGCGGGCGCCCCCGTCCCGGCCGGAGCCGGGACGGAGACGGTGGGCATGGCGAGTGCGAGCCGGGAGAGCGCGAGCTGAATGGCGGCCATCAGGCACCGGCCCTGGGGCGGGGGACCATCGGCCATGCCTGCTCGACGACGGCGGTCGGGTCCTTCTTGCGCAGGTAGGCCTGCAGGTCGATCGCCTGCTCGCGCGCCCACGACACCTGCATCTGGTGCAGCCGGGTCAGCGGGATCTCCTGCACCGCCGGATACCGGGCCGCGATCGCACGGACCACGGCCGCCGCCGCCAGAGCGTCCGCGTCGGCGCTGTGTGCGTCGTCGAGCGTGACGCCGTACACCTGGGCGAGGTCGATCAGCCTGCGCTTGCCCTTGCGGTACCGGGCGGCACGCTTGTCCATGACGAGCGGGTCGAGGGCGAGCGGCTCGGTGCCGGCCTGCTCGACGAGGGAGGGCAGCCCGTACCGGGCCAACTCCCGGTCCAGCAGGGTCAGGTCGAACGGCGCCTTCATCACGACGAGCGGCACCCCGGCAGCGATCTGGTCGGCGAGCACCGCGGCCACCTCGGAGATGACCATCGGTGCGGGTCGGCCCTCGGCGCGGGCCCGGGCGGACGTGATGCCGTGGATGTCGCTCGCGGCCTTCGGGATGTCGATGCCGGGGTCGGCGAGCCAGGTGTGCTTCTCGGGGGGCTGGTCGCCGCCGTCGATCAGCACGGCGGCGGTGACGATGCGGTCCGTCTCCACGTTGGTGCCGGTCGTCTCGGTGTCGAACGAGGCCATACGGCCCAGGTGCCAGCTCACTGGGCACCGCCCGCGATGCGTTCCTGCCCGACCCGGAACAGCAGCGCGCCGAGCTGTTCCTCCTCGCCGTGCTCGTTGGTGACGAGCGTGCCGTACAAGCCGGCCTGCTTCAGCTCGTAGTTGATCTGAGCGAGCCGCTGCCGGCCGGTGGCGGGCTGCAGGATCTCGTCGAGGTAGTCCCGCGCCGACCGGGCCGGAGCCTCACCGCGCTCGATGTACGAGCTGTCCGGGTCGGGGTCGTTGGTGGGGGTCAGGCCGAGCGTCAGTAGCAGCGTCCGCAGGGACACCGACTGGGCCTTGGTGGTGGACTTGTCGGCGGTGTCGAGGGCCTCGCCGCGCGTCTGGACGGTGAAGCTGTCGCCCATCGGGCCCATGATCTGCCAGGTGGTCAGCACGGTGCACTCGCGCATCTTGCTGCCCGACTTGGTGTTCTTCTCCCCGTACTCGGCCTCGACGGTGAGCGGGATGACGTTGATCCCGTGCTTCAGCGTGATCGGCCCGAACACGTTGACCACCGTGTCGACGCCGCGGAAGTTGAACCGGGTGCCGGACTGGTTGTACTGCTCGCCCTTGCCGATGGCGCGGATGTCGCGGCGGACGCGGAGCCACGCGAGGTGGACGGGGATCATGGCCGGGTCGTCGTCGCCGAGGTCGTACTGGCTCATGTCGGGCAGCTGCTCGGCGGCCTTCACGGCGGGGGTGTCGGGCGTGGTGCCGGGTGAGGTGGGTTCGGTCCGGCCGGCCTTCTCGGCGGCCCGCTCAGCGAGCGTGGGCTGGGTCATGCGTTGTGCCTCTTCCGCACGTCGGTGGGGATGCTGATCTGGTCGTACGGCCGGTCCTCGACGCAGTCCGCGTACGCCTCCGGCCAGCGCTCGGCGAGCCGCGCAAGGTCCGCGCCCTGCTTGCTCCGCTGCTCGACCGAGTACGCGGGCCGGTCGCCGAGCACGGCCATCTCGGCGCCGCCGAGCACCTCGTACAGGCGGGCCTGCGCGCGCTTCCTGCGCTGCTCGGCCTCGGCCTTGTCGGACACGGCGTCGAGGTAGTCCGCGAGGGCGTCCTGCGCGTCCCCGTCGCGGTCGATGTGGACCGTCCCGGACCGCTCCGGGTGCAGGCGCCGGTACATCTTCAGGAGCGGGTCCGGGTCGGCGTCCGGGCTGAGGACGGGCGGCCGGCCGTCGACGATGCGCTGCCACAGCTCGGCGGCCGCAGCCCGCAGGTCGAGGACGAGCTGCTGGTGCTCGGCCACGCGGACCGTGAACTGCCGGTAGTCACAACTGCCGATCAGGACACCGACGTGCATGTGCTCGAACCCACACACGTCGGCCTGGTGCAGGGTCTGCGCGAGGACATCGTCCGGACAGCCCCGACGGAACAGCGGCGCCTTCATCTGGTGGCGCTGCTTGATCTCCAGCGCGCACACCGCGCCGGGCTCGATCGGGCAGGCGTTGACGCGCCGGTCGAGGGTGCACATCTGCCACGGTCGGTCGACGTTGGCGACGAGGCCGATACGGCGGACGGAGGTGCGGTTGCTGGCGGCCCAGCGTCGGGCGATGTTCTCCTCGACGCTGCGGCCCCAGTAGGCGGGTTCCGAGTCCTCGTCGTCGAGGGGGAGTTCGCCGCGCTTGTCGTAGTAGACGGTCAGCTCGTTGCCGTAGGCGGAGAGGCCGAGCATGGCGGCGATGTCGCTAGAGCCGATGCCGCGGCGGCGGGCGGTCAGCCAGGCGTCGCGGTCGGCGTCGGCCGGGAGGACGAGCCGGGCGGTCGGGGTGACGCGCCGCCCGGCGGCCGGGGCCGCAGCCCCGGCCGGCGAGACGATCGTCATCGCGTGCTCACCCCCGCGTTGAGCATCGCGATCTCCTCCGCGGTGTAGCCCAGCGCGTGGTCGAGCTGGTTGCACAGGCCGCGGTTGGCGGTGCGGTACTGGTCGACGGCGGCCCGCAGCCGGGCGTTCTCGGCGAGCAGTTCGCGTCGACCGGCCGTCAGCGCGACGGTGGCCCCGGCGACCGCGTTCTCCGCGACGGTCGTACGGCGTGCGAGCCTGCCGTTCGCCCGGCCCTGCTCGGCGACCTCGTCCTCCAGCTCGCGGATGCGGTCCCGGAGGCGGGTCTTGGCGGCGGCCGTCTCAGCGACCGCGCGGCGGGACATCCACGGCATCACGCCACCCCCGCCCGGAACTCGGCCTGCGCGGGGCCGCAACACTGCGGCAGTCCGATCGGCTCGTTCCAGTCCGGCCACAGCTCGGCGTCCTCAGCGGTGAACTCCTCCCAGACCCGGCCGCAGTGCGAGCACTCCTCCCGGGTGTCGCACTCCACCACCGCACGCAGGCCCGGGTACTGGGCTGTCAGGTCCCGGGCGATCTCCTCGCACCGGCGCCGGTAGTCGCCCTCGATGTTGCTGCTGAACATCCGGTCGGGTCCGGACATCCACCCCTGGTCGCCGAGACGTCGGGGGTGCACGACGGCGGCGACGGGCAGCACGATCGGGCGCGCGTTGTCGATCGGCGGGAGTTCGATCCGGCCGTCGACCTTGATCAGGTAGTTGTCGGTGACGATGCGCTTGGCCATCAGCTGGCCCTCCTCTGCTGCTGCGGCAGGGACGGGCCCACGATCGACAGCAGCACCTCGGCCAGCCGCCGGGCGTCCCGCGCCGCGTACCGCGAGTCCGTCCCACCCAGCTGCCGCAGCATGCCCTCGACGAGCGCGTCCTGCCGCGGCCCCGAGGCCTCCGCGATCGCGACCAGCTCGGCCGCCACGTCCTCCGGCGCCTCCGCCGCGTGCGACGCCAGTTCCCGGAGGACCGCGGACATCAGCGGGTGGACGTCGATCGCGACGCCGAGCGCCGTCGGCCGCACCCACAGCGGGTACCCGCCGGTGATCCGCTCGGCCGGGCGCTGGAGCAGGCCGGCCGCGTCGAGCGCGGCAGCGATCTCCTCGGGTGTCCCGCTGGTGTTGCCGATCAAGATGGCCGCGCGGCGGGCGACGGGGTTTTCGGCGCTCACAGGGCACCGCCCTTGAGCCGGGCGATCTCCGCGCGGGCCTCCGCCAACTCGTCCGCCACCGTGCGGTTCCGCTCGACCGTCGCCGCGACGGCGTCCCGCCACTGCCGGATGCCCTCCAGCACCCGGTCCGCGACGGCCAGCATCTGCTCGTCGGTCAGGTTGTCGCGCCGGTAGATGGTGAACTGGTCGCCGGTGATCGAGCCCGGGTAGATGCTCAGGCTCCCGTCCCGGCTCGTGCCGACGTAGTCGACGTGGCCCCGGGCGGACCACTCGGTGTATGACCTGGTACTCATCGGGTCCCCTTCAGGGCGTTGGTGGCGCGGGCGGCACGACGAGCCGTCATCCGCGCGAGGATCTGGGAGTCGGTCGGCCGGTCCCAGGCGTGCCAGCCGGCCGCCTTGATCCACTGCCGGGCGTGATCGCGCTCCGGGAGGCCGCAGTGCCGACAGCCGTTCGGCGCGGTCACCGGACCTCACCCCGCAGCCACCGGGCCCGCAGCTCAGCAACCGCCGCCGCGTACTCCAGCCCGACCTCGGCCGTCCAGTCCTGCGGGTCGTCCCCGTGCTCGGCCATGAACCGGTCGGTCAGCGGCACCTCGGCGTCCATCGGCAGCCGCACCGGCAGACCGGCGGACGTGATCCACTCACGGCCGCCCGTCGCCCGGGCCCGCTGCACCGGCGAGTACTCGACGCCCATCAGGCCACCGCCGCCATCAGCGTGGTGACGCCGTACACGGAGGCCAGCGACCGGAACGACAGCCGGATCCGGACATCCCGCCAGGTGACGGTCATGTCCTCGGACACCATCAGCTGGCCCTGGTGCCGGTAGGACATGGTGATCGCGGACGTGATGCCGAGGATCTGCCGGTACAGCTCGGCCGTGGCGCGGGTGTCGGTGTCCCACAGGTGGCCGTCCAGGATGCCGTCGGGCCGGATCGACCAGTGGATCGCCGGGAGGCCGGGGTTCTCGGAGAGCAGTTGGACGAGCGCGAGCGCGGGGCTCAACTGGGTGGGGGCGGTAGGCTTCATGTGGCCTACCTCCTTTCGTCTTGGGTTGATCGGTGGGCCGCTGGGCCTTCGCGGGCGGCATCCGGGTGCGACCGGGCTGCCGGGCGGAGGCCCGACCCATGTCTGGGGTGGGTCAGGCGGGGCGCTGGGTGAGCGCGTTCTCGGACTGGCGGCGGCGCTGCTCGCGGCCGGCCTCGGACTGCTCGGCCATCCATGCGCGGACCTTGTCGAGGTCGAAGCGGCGGTGGCCGTTGGGCAGGTACTCGACCGGGCATCCCTGGCGACGAATCCAGGAGTTGACGGTCCAGTCCGAGACCCCGAAGTGCTCCTGCAGCTCGCGCTGCTTAAGCAGGGGGAGCGGAAGCGGAAGCGTGGTCACGCTCATGGGGCATTGACCTTTCCGATGTAGAAGTAGAAGCTCTGGGCATGTCGAAGAGCTCCTGGAGTGGCTGGCCGAGGGCGGTGGCGATGAGCCATGCCGTTCGGATCCGGACCACGTCTCGCGTGAAGCTTCCGCGCGAGACGAGGGCGCCGATGATCGAGCGACTGACGCCTCGACCGTCCGGGTCCGCGACCTTGGTGGCCGCAGCGAGCTGGGGGATGGACAGTCCGGCGGAGGTCATGGCCTCGCGGATCGGCCGACCGTTGCTCTTGCGGTGCAGGCGGGACATGGGGACCTCTCTCTGCCGGCAGCTGGTCGCCGCCGACATCCACATTTCTACTGTGGAAGTAGAAGGCAGTCAAGAGGGTGGGAGAGTTTCGGAGAGTTTGGGCGTGCCCGCTGCAATCGAACGCGCGTTCCCATAGGGTGGGAATCGGCCAGCCTTCCACGTTGCGCTTGTATATGTGGAAGGCAATCCGGCATGCTGGCGACATGAACACGGTTGACGAGAGCGGCGAGACGCTCCCGCAGCTGATCCGGCGCGTGCAGGAACAAGATCCCAGCCTCACGCAGAGCGAGATCGCGCGGAGAGCTGGCGTATCCGTCTCCGCAGTCAACACCTGGGTGAACGGGGAGCGCGTCCCGTCGCGGCGGAGCTGCGACAAGCTGGCTGACGCCCTCGGCGAGCCGCGTGAGCGCGTCTTCGCCGCCGCTGGCCGCCGGGCTCCGGGCCCGCTCACTCCGGACGCTGAAGAGCGAGTTCTGGAGCTGTACCGCCGGCTGACCGCTGAAGAGCAGCGGCTGATCGAGCGGCAGCTCGCAGCCCTCGCTGCGGCCGACCAGCACCCCTGGCCCGCCTGAAATCTGGCGCATGCTGCAGGACTTGCGGCACTCAGTGCCGTGCGCCCTCATCTTGCTCGCGCGTGTCGGTGATGCGCCCTATGCTCATGTGCTCCAGCACCGCTGACCGTCCTCCCCCAGCGGCCCGCAGGCAGTTCGCCATGCCCTAAGGGGGAGCACGCGCACATGTGCATCACCGTCCGCCGGAGTACCGCCCCAGTGGTCACCCTCATGCCCTGGGACCCGGCCACCCTCACCATCACCATCCCCGCCGGCCTCAGCGCCGACGCGGCGATCACGGCCGTCCGAGCCGTCCTGACCGAACTGGCTGTTCCCCAGCCCCCCGGCGGCCTTGTCTGCTGCTGCGGCCGGCCCCTGAGGCTGCCGCTCATCCCCACCCAGCGCGTGATCGAAGGGGCCCACATTGCCTCGTAGGGCGCAGAACAATCCCCGTCAGATTCGACACAAGGAGTGCGGCTGCAAGCTGTGCTTGGAGGCGTACCCGGGCGATCGGAAGGCACGCCGCGACTGCATCGGGTCGTGGCAGGCCCGGTACCGCGGTCCGGACGGCAAGCAGAAGGCGAAGAACTTCCCGAAGCAGAAGGAAGCGCTCGCCTTCCTCGACGAGGTCCGGACCACCGTCCGGCAGGGTACCTACCTCGACCCGAAGCGCGGCCAGATCACCGTCACGGAGTGGCACAAGATCTGGTGGAAGAGCCAGGAGAAGAAGGGCCGCCCGACCACGCGCAACCGCAAGGCCGGGATCTGGTCGAAGCACATCGAGCCGCAGTGGGGAACATGGAAGCTCAGCGGGATCGGCTTCCTCGACTTCGACACGTGGCTCCAGAACGAGGTGAAGGGCTACCACACCCGCAAGAAGGTCCTGGAGTTCATGCGGAGGATGATGCAGGCCGCCATCCTCGACAAGCGGATCAGCACCAACCCGACCTTCGGCGTCGAGCTGGAAGCGCCGGCGGCCCGGCACCCCGACGACCTCAGGCCGCCAACCGACGAGCAGTGCGAGCGGATCCTGGCGCACCTGCCCGCCTACTACCACCCGCTCATCGCGATAGCCGACGAGACGGGTATGCGGTGGGGCGAGTACACCGGCCTGCGGCTCTGCCACGTCGACCTGGAGGCGGCCACCGTGCGGGTCGCGGAGATCGTCGCAGCGGACAAGGGCACCCTCTACCGGCAGTCGGCGCCGAAGACGGACGCTGGCTTCCGCACGGTGCCGCTCACCCCCCGCGCCCTGGCCGCCGTCGAGGAGATGGTGGCTCGGTGGCAGCCGAAGGACACGCGCTCGGACACTGATTCCGGGATGCATCCGGAGGAGCTGATCTTCCGGGGCCCGCGCGGCGGGGTGATCAGCCACCACAACTTCCGGCGGGTGTGGATCGAGGCGATCCAGGCCGCCGGGGTCGCCCGGAAGGTCGTCAGCGCGGAGACCGGGCGTACGGAGTGGTGGCCGCGGATGCACGACTTCCGGCACCGCTTTGCGACCAGGCTGAAGGACCAGGGCGTGCCGGAGAAGGAGGCCCAGGCGATCATGGGCCATGACCGGGGCTCGAAGGTCACGTGGCTGTACCAGCATGCCGGGGAGGACGTTGTGGAGTCGGTGCGGGCCGCACTCGTTCAGGCGGGGAAGCCGCAGCTCCGAGCGGTGTCCTGAGTCCACATCCGGTCCACAACACCCACTCCCTCAGTCTCTCCCGCCCTCTCTGGCCCTCTGAGTAGGCGGGGGAGGCTGCGGTAACCCTGGGCTCTCCGGGCCTCTCTGGACCTCTCCGATTTACGGGTCGACCCAGTGGTGTTCTTGTAAAGCGGGGGTCGTCGGTTCGAACCCGACAGGGGGCTCCGCAGGTCCCTCGACAAGGCCCCCCGGCGCGCAGCCGGGGGGCCTTCGTCGTTCCGTCCGAGCCGGCCGTCTCAGTCGTCGTCAGGGGCGTGGCGGGCGGGTGCGGGGGCGGAGTTGGCGCAGGGTGTGGGCCGGGGCGTGGGCGGTGAGGAGTTCGGCGGCGCGGCGGTAGGAGAGCCGGGCGCGGTGGGTGTGCGGGCAGCGGTCGGCGGCGGGGGTGGCGGCGGGGGCGCGGCGGGTGGTGAGGAACAGCGGGCCGGTGGTGCGGCCGGCCAGGAGGAGGGGGAGCAGTCGGGCGGTGGCGGTCTGCCAGGTGAGCGGCGGGGCCGGCGGCCGGGTGCGGCGGTGGGGGAGGTCGAGGTCGTCGGCGTCGAGGGCGAGGACGGTCTCGACGGGGGCGCCGCTCTCGTGCAGGAGGCGCCAGAGGACCTGTTCGCGCAGCGGGACGCGGAGTGCGAACAGGGCGCGGAGCTGCTCGGGGGTGAGCGGCTCGGGCCCGGTGCCGGGGGTCGGGAGGGGGCGGGGCCGCAGGCCCTCGGCGGGGTCGGTGCCGATCCAGCCCCGCGCGCGCCACCAGGCGAGGGCGGCGCGCAGTGTGGAGAGTTCGCGGTTCAGGGTGCGCGGGTCGGTGTCGCGGGAGCGGCGGTCGACGGCGGCCCGCAGACGGGCGGCGGCCTCGGGGTGGTCGAGCAGGGCGAGCGGCAGGACGGGCGGCCGGGCCCGGCGGCGTTCCGGGCCGGTGGGGGCGGGGCGGTCGGTGAGCGCCCAGGCCCAGGTGTGCAGGGCGATCCGGTAGACGCGGCGGGAGCCTTCGCCCAGCCCGGAGGCCGCCAGGTAGCGCTCGACGGCGACCGCGTACTCGACCGGCGGGAGGAGCGTCATCCGATCCTGCTTTCCGCAGTAAATATCATGGGGACAGGCTGGGACAAGAATAGGACTTTGCGCGGTAAATAGCAGGTGGTCGCGGATATCGGCGGGAATTTACTGCGGTAGTAGACGGTCCGGAGAAAATTGATGGGATCGGACTCAGGTTTTTCTCCGGAAAGCCTTGTCGGGGGTTTCCGTCCGTGGGCAGACTGGGCGACCATGACAGGGGAGACGGAGCGGATCCCGGCCCGCCCTCGACGGCTGAGCGGCCGTCTGGCGGTACTGGGCGAACGCGATTTCAGGTGGTTCTTCGTCGGCTACGCGACCTCGCTGGTCGGCTCCTCCATGGCGCCGGTCGCGGTGGCGTTCGCGGTGCTGGACGGCGGGGGCGGCGGGTCGGAGCTCGGCTGGGTGATGGCCGCCCGGATCCTGCCGATCGTGCTGGTGATGGTGGCCGGCGGCGTGGTCGCGGACCGGCTGGGCAGCCGGCGGGTGATGCTGGCGGCGGACGTGCTGCGCTGCGCGGTGCAGGGCGCCTTCGCGGCGCTGCTGGCCACCGGGCACGCGTCGGTCCCGGTGATGGTGGCGCTGGTCGCCGTCTGGGGGCTGGGCGAGGGGGTGTTCCTGCCGGCGCTGGGCGCGCTGGTGCCGGCGCTGGTGCGCCGGGAGGAGCGCCTTCCGGACGCCAACACCCTGCTGGGGCTGGCCCGTTCGGTCTCCACGGTGGCCGGCCCGGCGCTCGCCGGCGTGATCACGGCGGGGTTCGGTCCGGGGGCGGTGCTGCTGATCGACGCGCTGACGTACGGGGTGGGCGCGCTCGCGCTCGCCCGGCTGTCCACGGCGGTGCCGGACGGCGCGGGCGCGGGCGGCGGCGAGGACTCCGTGCTGGCCGACCTCCGGGACGGCTGGGGCGAGTTCCGCTCCCGGCGGTGGCTCTGGGTGACCACCGTCCAGATGGCGCTGTTCAACCTGCTGGTCTGGGCGCCGTTCCTGGTGCTGGGGCCGCTGACCGCGAAGCACGAGCTGGGCGGGGCGCGGGCCTGGGGGCTGGTGATGGGCGTGTACGGGGTGGGCGCGGTGCTGGGCGGGCTGCTGATGCTCGGGCGCCGGCCCGGTCGGCCGCTCGCGGTGGCGACGCTGGCCACCCTCGGCTGGGCGCTGCCCTCGGCGGCGCTCGCGGCCGGGCTGCCGCTGCTCTGGACGGCCGCGGCGGCGCTGGTGGCCGGCGCCGGGTCGGCGGTCTGCGGCTCGCTGTACGAATCGACCCTGCAGAGCTGGGTGCCGAAGGAGGTGCTGGCGCGGGTCACGGCGTTCGGCGCGCTGGGCGCGTTCGTGCTGGGACCGCTGGGCCTGGCGGCCGCCGGTCCGCTGGCCGACCGGGTGGGGGTGGCGGCGGTGCTGGCCTTCGGCGCCGGCTGGCAGCTGCTGGCCGGGGCGGTGGCGCTGGCGGTCCGCGAGGTGCGCGACCGGCGCTGGGAGGACCCGGACGGGGGAGCGGCGCCGGGCGGCGGCGCGGCGCAGCCGTCCCCGACCGCGGCGGGTGCCGGCTGAGCGGGCCGGTCGTACGGTGGAGGGGTGGGGGGCGAACGGAGGAGGCAGGACATGCCCGGTTCTCTCACCATCGGCCACCACGAGGCGGCCGCGACCCTGGACCACACGGACGCGGTGCGGCTCGCCGCCGTCCTGGACGAGCTCGCGTACCTGCTGGGGGTCCCGGGGCCGAACCGGATCAACGACACCCAGCTCGCCGCCCTCTGCGAGGGGCGGTCCCCCGACCGGGCCGAACTGGCCCGCTGGTCCCGGGGGCTCGCCGAGGAGCTGCGGGGCCGGCACCCCTGACCCCGGCCGCCTCGGAGCACCCGCCGGAGCCGCCGTACGATGGCGCGCGGGGCGGGTGGTCCGCGCGCGCCGCCGACGACGCGGGGCAGGCCGAGGACGTGGGGGAAGACGTGGCGGAGCGTACGGCGGCGATGTCCTGGCTGACGGTGGAGACCCCGCTGCCGAGCGGCCCGCTGCACGTCGCGGTGACCGCGCAGGGCGTGGCGGCCGTCGGCTACCTCGGCCGGGAGGGTGAACTCCCGCGCTGCGCCGACCCGTCGAAGATCGACGCGGTCACCGGCCGGGTCGGCGAGTACCTCCTGGGCCGCCGCCGGCGGCTGGACCTGCCGATCGACTGGAGCCTGAGCACCGGCCCGCACCGGGCGGTGCTGCAGACGCTGCTGCGCGAGGTGCCGTTCGGGCGGACCATCACCTACGGCGAACTCGCCGCCCGCAGCGGGGTGTTCGGCGAGGTCGAGGAGCCCGGGCTGGCGGCCAGGACGGTCGGGCAGATGATGGCCGCCAACCCCGTCGCGCTGCTGGTGCCCTGCCACCGGGTGGTGGCGGCGGACGGGATCGGCGGCTTCGGCGGCGGCCGGGTCGGGATCGACGTGAAGCGCTGGCTGCTCACCCTGGAGGGTGTGCTGGAGCCGACGCTGGACTGGAACGGACCGCTCTAGCGGCAGGTGTGACGGCGGGTCAGTGCACCAGCTCGCCCGTCAGGCCGGTCGGGGCGAGCGGCGGCAGCCGGTGCGACAGCACCGGCTGGATCCCGGAGACGAGGGTGTACTCGATGCCCGCCGGGTCCCCGGCCCACTCGGTGTCCGGGCGCTCGCCGAGCGCCAGCTGCACCGCGTTCCAGGGCAGGTTGAGCCCGCACAGGCGCAGCTGGTGCAGCCCGCCGGAGGGCCGGGTGTTGACGTCGATGACCACCGGCTCGCCGTGCAGGTGCCGGAACTGCACGTTGGAGAGGTACGCCATCCCGGTCGCCTCGACCAGGCGGCGGGCGGGTTCGAGGTACCGGGGCGCGGTGGTGAAGCTGCGGCGGCGCCGGTGCTTGCTGCGGCCGACCGCGGCCAGCAGGGTGCCGTCCAGGTCGGCCAGGCAGTCCACGGAGACCTCGGGGCCGTCGAGGAAGGGCATGACCAGCAGCTCGGTGGCGGTGTCCGGGTCCTCGCGGGCCGCCCGGTCGAGCGCGGCGGTCACCTGGTCGACCTGGACCCGGCTGTCCCAGCCGGCCAGCCGGTGGAGCCCGAACGGCTCCCGGGTGAGGATCCGGAAGCCCTCGCCGCCGGCGCCGGCGGCGGGCTTGAGGCAGGCGGTGAGGCCGGCCGACTCGATCCGGTCGACGGCGTCGACCAGGTCCCCGGCGGTGCGCACCAGCCACCACGGCGGGGTGGGCAGTCCGGCGTCGGCGATCGCCGCGTAGCCGTCGGCCTTGCTCGCGAAGGCGGCGATCGCGGTGGCCGGCGGGCAGGCGAGGGCGGTGCCGACGGCCTCGAACTCCTGGCGGTGCAGGGATATCGCGAGCTGGTGCAGCCGGGGCACGAAGACGTCGATCCGGTGGCGGGCGCAGTGGTCGAGGGCGAACGCCACGTAGGCGTCGGGGGTGAGGTCGGCGGGTTCCAGGGCGGCGCTGTCGGCGGCGGCCAGGACGGGGGAGTCGGGGTCGACGTGGGTCGCGTGGATCCGGACCGGTCGCGGGGCCGCGCGCAGCTGTTCGATGAAGAACACGTTCTCGGCGTACGTGCGGTTGAGCCAGACGGTGACGGGGGCGCTCATGGGGCCTCCCAGGGCAGGGGTGAACGAGGGGGAAGGGCTGTCTCGCGGCCGCGCTCGTCCAGTGGCCCGTGGCCCTTTGAGGTGGCACCTTAGCGGTCCGCGGCGCGGGGGCGAACGCGGGGTGGGCCTGGCGCGCACCGGCCGGGCAGGAGAACCGGATCGTCCCATTCCGGAAAAAATTAGATCACCTGATCGAATAAATATCGATCAGACATTCTATTCGTACTATTTTTTCGGTTATTCCGACCACTCGAAAGAGTGATTGCGGCGACCCTTCGCCAGGGCCCACCATGGATTGTTGCAAGTTGCCAGGCGACACTTCATCGGGTACGGGTACGCGAAGGGCTTCCTATGTCGACCGAAACCAACGTCGGTATTCCTGCACCGGGCGGTGAAGCGCAGACCCGGGACCAGCAGAGTCTTGCCACCGCCGCCGCGCGGAACCTCGCGACGACTACCAAGTCCGCGCCGCAGATGCAGGAGATCAGCCCCCGTTGGCTGCTCAGGACGCTCCCCTGGGTCGAGGTCTCGGCCGGCACCTACCGGGTCAACCGCCGGCTGCGGCACGCCGTCGGCCGCGGCCGGGTCGGCTTCGACCGGTCGGGCAGCGAGGCCCGGATCATCGCACCGACCCTGCGCGAGGTGCCGGTGCTGCGGGGCTTCCCGGACGACGCCGTGCTGGAGGAACTGGCCGGGCGCTTCGTCCAACGCGAGTTCTCCGCGGGTGAGGTCCTGGTCGCGGCCGGGGCGCCGATCGACGAGGTCTTCATCATCGCCTACGGCAAGGTCAGCAGGCTCGGAACGGGCAAGTACGGCGAGGAGGCCGTCGTCGGCTCCGCGGCCGACGGCGACCACCTGGGTGACGAGGTGCTCCGGCAGGAGAACGCCACCTGGCCGTACACCGTCCGGGCGGACACCGCCGGCACCGTGCTGTCCCTGCGGTGGTCCGCCTTCCAGGAGCTCGCCGACCGCTCCGAGGCGCTCCAGCTGCAGGTCATGGAGTACGTGGCCGGCTTCCAGCAGCCGCAGAACAAGCACGGCGAGGCGGCGATCGACCTCTCCGCCGGCCACCACGGCGAGTACGGGCTCCCCAGCGCCTTCGTGGACTACGAGCTCAAGCCGCGCGAGTACGAGCTGAGCGTCGCCCAGACGGTCCTCAAGGTGCACACCCGGGTCGCCGACCTCTACAACCAGCCGATGAACCAGACGGAGCACCAGCTGCGGCTGACCGTCGAGGCCCTGCGCGAGCGCCAGGAGCACGAGCTGGTCAACAACCAGGAGTTCGGCCTGCTCGCCAACGCGGACTACGACCAGCGGATCCAGACCCACTCCGGCCCGCCCACCCCGGACGACATGGACGAGCTGCTGAGCCGCCGCCGCAGCACCAAGCTCTTCCTGGCCCACCCGAGGGCCATCGCCGCGTTCGGCCGCGAGTGCAACCGGCGCGGCCTCTACCCGGACACCGTCGAGGTGCAGGGCCGCCGGGTGTTCGGCTGGCGCGGGGTGCCGGTCTTCCCGTGCAACAAGATCCCGGTCGTCAACGGGACCACCACCTCGATCCTCGCCATGCGAACCGGCGAGGACAACCAGGGTGTCATCGGTCTGCACCAGACCGGAATTCCGGATGAAGTCGAGCCGAGCCTTTCGGTGCGGTTCATGGGAATCAACGAGAAGGCCGTCATCTCCTATCTGGTGAGCGCCTACTACTCCGCCGCGATTCTGGTGCCGGACGCCGTCGGCGTGCTGGAGAACGTCGACATCGCGCACCGCTAGGCCTACCGCGGCAGGGCCGGCCCGCTCCCGGGCCGGCCCGTCGCACCACCGAGGGGGAGGACCCATGGGAATGTTCACGCTGGAGCGCGACCATCGCGAGGGCCACGAGGCGCAGGACGTCCTCGCGCGCGCCCGCACCCTGGTCGACCCGGTGCTCCGGGCCGCCGTGGACTCGCTGCCGGGCACCATGCGCCGGGTCGCGGGCTACCACTTCGGCTGGTGGGAGGCGGACGGCTCGCCGTCGACCGCGTCCTCCGGGAAGGCCATCCGGCCCGCCCTGGTGCTCGCCGCCACCCAGGCGCTGGGCGGCGACCCCGCCGCGGCCACCGCCGCCGCGGCCGCCGTCGAGCTGGTGCACAACTTCACGCTGCTGCACGACGACATCATCGATCGGGACGAGACCCGGCGGCACCGCCCCACCGCCTGGCTGGTGTTCGGCACCACCGAGGCGATCCTGGCCGGGGACGCCATGCACGCGCTGGCGCTGCGCCTGCTCGCCGAGGACGGCCACCCGGCCGCGGGCGAGGCCGTGCGCCGGCTGGCCGACTGCGTGGTGGAGCTCTGCGAGGGCCAGCAGATCGACTGCGCCTTCGAGCAGCGCAGCGACGTCTCGCTGACCGAGTGCCTGGCGATGGCCGAGGCCAAGACCGGCGCGCTGCTCGGCGCCGCCTGCGCGATGGGCGCCCAGTACGCGGGCGGCTCGGCGGCGGCGGCCAAGGCGATGGACGGCTTCGGCCGGGAGATCGGCCTGGCGTTCCAGCTGATCGACGACCTGATCGGCATCTGGGGTGACCCGACGGTCACCGGCAAGCCGGTCGGCGCGGACCTCCTGGTCCGCAAGAAGTCGCTGCCGGTGGTCGCGGCGCTGGGCTCCGGGACGCCCGACGGGGCCCGGCTGGCCGAGCTGTACGCGCTGGAACGGCCGCTCACCGGCGAGGAGTTGGCGAGCTGCGCGGCCGCCGTCGAGGGCGCCGGCGGGCGTGCCTGGGCGCAGGGCGAGTCCTGCGACCGGATGGCCGCGGCGATGACCCAGCTGGCCCTCGCGGTGCCCGAGCCGTCGGCCGCCGACGAGCTGCTCGCGCTCGCCGAACTGGTCACCCGCCGCACCCACTGAGCCGGCCCCGCCGGGGGAACGGGGCCCGCGCGCTCCCCGCCGTCGGGACCGGTTCCGGACCTCAGCCCGGCGGGGTCAGCGCTGCCAGCAGCCGCTGCTCCTTGGCCGGCTCGATGCCGTGCAGGATCCGGCCGCGCTTGCGCCCGTCGGCCTCCGTGTCGTCCGCCGGCCCGCGCCGCCGCAGCCACGCCCAGGTGTCCCGGGCGGTCTCGGCGAAGGGCCGGCACCGCAGCCCGGCCGCCTCGGCCCGGCCGGTGTCGGCCAGCCAGGTGCCCGCCGCCTCCGGCACGTCGGGCATCCACAGCGGCAGCTCGCTCCACGGCTGGACGCCGTCCGGTCCCTCGACGGTCAGCCGCGCGTCCGCGACCCAGACCAGCTCGGTGTCCGCGCGGCCGGCCGCCCCGGCGCAGCCCGCCAGGAACTCCCCGTAGGTGAGCCGGCCGGGCGGCGCCGTGGTGAGGAAGCGGCCGGCCGTGCCCGCCGTCAGCAGGTCCAGCCCGAACACCGCGAAGTCCCGGACGTCGATCAGCTGCATCGGCCGCCCCGGCTCCCCGGGCGCCAGCACGCGCCCGCCCCGGGCCATCCGCTCCAGCCACCACGGCAGTCGGCCGCCGTGCTCGTACGGCCCGATCAGCAACCCGCTGTTGAGGACCAGCGTGCGCTCGGCCCCGAAGTGCTCCAGGACGGCGCGCTCGCAGCCGGCCTTGAGCGCGGCGCTGAACTCCTGCCCGGGCGGGGTGTCGGCCGGGCAGTCGTGCAGCGGGGAGGCCTCGTCGACCACCCGGGCGGGCCAGTCGGCGAAGGCGTGGACGGAGGAGACCAGGGTGTAGTGGCCGACGCGCCCGCGCAGCAGCCGGGCGGAGTGCGCGGCCTGGGCGGGCTGCTGGGCGGAGGTGTCGACCACGGCGTCCCAGCGCCGCCCCTCGGCCAGCCGCGCCAGGTCGTCGGCCGAGTCGCGGTCGCCGCGGACCGCCTCCACGCCGGGCAGATCGGCGGCCGTGCGGCCGCGGTTGAAGGTGGTCACCTCGTGGCCCCGGGCGAGGGCTTCGGAGGCGAACGCCCGCCCCAGGAAGGACGAGCCGCCGAGCAGAAGGATCTTCATACCGCCAAGGCTGTCCCGGCCCCTTCCGCCGCATACCGCCGTTCGCCACGGGCGGAGCGCGGCGCCGTCCGGGCGGGTCCGGTCCCGCGGCGGCCGAGATGCCGACCCCCGGAGGCCCGCATAGCATCCGAGCTGTACCGGTACACCCCTCCGACACGTCCGCCGTGCAGCCGCCGCGCCCCGGCAGCGGGGCACGGCGCAGGGAAGAGCGGCACCATGGTCAACCCGGCACTCGTGGACCCGGACACCATCCGCGCGACCGCCGCCGAGGCGTGGGTCCGCGGCTACCCGGTCCTGCTGAACTACCGCACCCTGTACACCCAGGCGCTGGACGACGCCGACCCGCGCCACGTCGGCGGATTCGGCGTCTTCCGGCACTACCCGCACCCCGCCACCCCCGCCGACACCGATGTCGTCACGCCCAACAACGACACCCCGTACTCCTGGGCCTGGCTCGACCTGCGGACCGAACCCTGGGTGCTCTCCGTCCCCGCCACCGACCACTACTACGTCCTGCCGGTGCACGAACTCGACACCGTCTACGCCGGGTTCGTCGGCTCCCGGACCACCGGCCAGGAGGCCGGCGACCACCTGGTGGCCGGCCCCGACTGGCACGGCGAACCCCCGCCCGGCGTCCGGAGCGTCATCCGCGCCACCACCCGGCTGGTCGGCGTCCTCGGCCGCACCCACCTCGGCGGGACGTCCCCCGCGGCCGTCGAGGAGCTCGCCGGGCTCCAGCGGCAGTACCGCCTGCGCCCGCTGCACGCGTACACCGGCACGCCGGAGCCCGAGCCCGCCCCGCAGCCCGTCTGGCCGGTCTGGCGCGACGAGGTGCTCGACACCATCGAGTTCTTCGCCTTCCTCGACTTCCTGCTCGGCTTCGCGCCCGCCGAGGCCGCCCCGCCCGCCGAGGCCGAGCTGCGCGGCCGGCTGGCCGACCTCGGCATCGACGGCCGCGGCGAGTTCGAACCGGCCGTACTGCCCCTCGCGGTGCGCGCCGAGATCGAGCGCGGCATCGTCGACGGCCAGGCCGAACTGGCCTGCGCCGCCGCGCGCACCGAGTCCTCCGTCGGACTCTTCGGCACCCGCGAGCAGCTCGGCACCCGCTACCTCGACCGGGCGGTCGGCGCGCTCACCGGCCTGTACGGGCTGCCCGTCGAGGAGGCCTGGTACGGCGGCTGGCAGGCCGACAGCGAGGGCCACCGACCGCCGGACGCCAGCGAGCGCGACTACCTGCTGCGGTTCCCGCCGGACGCGCTGCCGCCCGCCCGCCACTTCTGGTCGGTGACCCTGTACGCGCTGCCCGGGCTCCAC
Source organism: Kitasatospora sp. NPDC057692 (assembly GCF_042799475.1). Lineage (NCBI taxonomy): Bacteria > Bacillati > Actinomycetota > Actinomycetes > Kitasatosporales > Streptomycetaceae > Kitasatospora > Kitasatospora sp. NPDC057692. Next base: position 136,044 of record NZ_JBHVIV010000006.1, read on the forward strand.
CTGGTCGACAACACCCTGGACCGCTACTCCGTCGGCGACCGCACGCCCGGCCTGGTCCGCGACCCGGACGGCGGGCTCACCGTCCACATCCAGCACAAGCGGCCCGCCAACGCCGAGCACTCCGCCAACTGGCTGCCCGCCCCGGACGGCCCGTTCACCGTCGTCATCCGCCTGTACGGACCGGACGCCTCGGTGCTCGACGGCCGCTGGACACCGCCCCCGCTCACCCCGCGCTGAGCCCGCCGCCCGCCCAGACCCCACGGCACCCGGGAAGGACGCCCATGAACCAGCCCGAGCTGGAGGCCCTGGCCGCCGACGCCTACGTCTACGGCTACCCGCTCGTCGCGGGCCTCACCACGGTCGACCGCTTCGTGCACGGCGGCCTGGGCGTCCTGCCGCCGACCCCGTTCAACCGCTTCGCCCACGCCACCCGGCTGGCGGGCCCGGACGACGACTTCACCTCCGTCAACAACGACGTCCTCTACTCGGTCGCCCAGCTGGACCTCTCCGCGGGCCCGCAGCAGCTGAACGTGCCCGACACCGCCGGTGCCTACCACGTGCTGCAGTTCGTCGACGCGTGGACCGACAACTTCGCCTACCTCGGCAGCCGCGCCACCGGCAGCGCGGCCCGGACCTGGCTGGTCGTCCCGCCCGGATGGCAGGGCACCCCGGCCGACCCGGACCGGGTGATCGCCTCGCCGACCACCGTCGCCACCGTCGTCGGCCGCCTCGCCTGCGCCGGTCCGGACGACCTCCCGCGGGTCCGCGCCCTCCAGGAGGGGCTGCTCCTCGAACCGCTGGAACCGGGCGGAGCCGCCGCCGGGGTCCCCGCCCCGGACCCGGACGTGCCCGAGCGGCTCGCCTTCTTCGAACGGCTCCGGGTCTGGATGGCCGCCTACCCGCCCGCCGAGCCCGACCGCGTCTACCAGCAGCGGTTCGCGCCGCTCGGCCTGCTCGACCCCGGCCCCTCGCCGTACCGGGCCGCCGCCCCCGAATGGACGCTCGCCCTGGCGACCGGACTCGCCGCCGGGCGCGAACGCGTCGAGGACGCCACCCGGCCGCCCGAGGACCACCCGCCCGGCGAGTGGCGCGCCGCCGTCCACCTCTTCGACCACAACACCGCCTTCCTCGGCCCCGGCACCCTCGACGACCCCGAGTGGCGGATCCCCGACCGCCGCGCCGCCTACCTCAGCCGGGCCGCCGCCGCCCGGGCCGGCCTCTGGGGCTGCCACGCCTACGAGGCCCTGCACGCCGCCACCACCGACGACGCCGACGGCCGCCCGCTCGACGGCTCCCGCGCCTACACCCTCCGCTTCCCCCCGGAAGGACTGCCGCCCGCCGAGGAGTTCTGGTCCCTCACCGTGTACGGCCTCCCGGACCGCCGCCTGGTCGCCAACCCGGCCGCCCGCCACTCGATCGGCAGCCGCACCCCCGGCCTGCGCCCCGACCCGGACGGCGGCCTCACCCTCCACCTGCGCCACGAACCCCCCACCGACCCGTCCGAGACGCCGAACTGGCTCCCCACCCCGCCCGGCCCCTTCCGCCCGGTGATGCGCCTCTACCTCCCGGGCCCCACCGCCCTGGACGGCAGCTACCGCCTCCCACCCCTCCAACCGGTCTGAGGCCCGCCGGCCGCACGCCGCCACGGGGGACGCCGCCCCACTCGCGGCGCGGAGGCGCGACGCTTGGGCGGTCCCCGGTCGCGTGCCGTCCGGCGGTCGGGCTCGGGCGACGCCGCCGTTCGCGCGCCGTCGCACCGCCCGAGCAGGAAGGAAGCGTGCATGGGCGACGCCGTCGGCCGGATGCTGGTCTCGGCCGCAGGCATCGCGATCAGCCCGATGGCCCTGATCGCCACCGTCCTGCTGCTCGCCACGCCCAGGGGCCGGGCCAACGGGGCGGCGTTCGCCGTCGGCTGGACGGCCGCGCTGACGGCGGTGGCCGCCGTCGTGGTGCCGCTCGCCTCTCGGCTCGCCGCGGGGGCGGTGGCCCCGGACTGGTCGTGGTGGTTCGAACTGGCGGTGGGCGGCCTGCTCCTGCTGCTCGGCGCGCGCCAGTGGCGGGACCGCCCGCGCGAGGGCCGGGTGCACGGCCCACCGGCCTGGATGCACTCCGTCGACCGCTCCACCCCCGCCCGCTCCGCCGCGCTCGGGGCGACCCTGTTGGCGGCCGACCCGAAGAACCTGCTGCTGGCCGTGGCCGCCGCGGTCGCGATCGGCACCGGTGGCACTCCGGCGTCCGGCAGGGCGGGCGCCACCGCGCTGCTGGTGCTGATCGGCTCCCTCGGTGCCCTCCTGCCCCTGGCCGTCCACCTCCACGGCGGTGCCCGCGCACCCCGCCGCCTGGACGAGTGGAAGGCCTGGGCGGCCACCCACAACAACGCCGTCCTGCTGACCCTCCTGTTCGTCCTCGCCGCCTCCCACCTGGGCACCGCCCTTACCGGGCTGGCCGGCTGACCGCAGGCCACCGCCGCCCGCGCGCGGCCCGCCTCCCGGTGGGGTGTGGGGTGCCCGCGCAGCGCCGACCGCCTACGAGACCATCCCCGCGTGTGCAGGGCCGAGGTGCCGTGGATGCCGTGCAACGCGGCTTCGTCGAGACCATCCCCGCGCCTGCGGGGCCACCCCGGGCCGCCGCCGTCCGGCGTGCCTCCCCGCGCCTCACCGGGGCGCGGGGCTCGCGGAGGCGGAGCCGCCGACAGCCGTGGGGGACGGGCTCGGGGACGCCGTCCCCGTCGGTGCGGGGGTGGGCGTGGCGGTCGCGGTGGGGGAGGGGGCCGGTGTCGTGCTCGGGGTGCCCGTGGGCGTCGGCGTGCCGCCGGTGGGGGTGGCGCTCGGAGCGGGGGTGGCGCTCGGGGTGTCCGCAGGCTCGGTCGGGGACGGCGTGGCGCCGCCCCGGTGCTGCGGGCCGCCCTCCAGGGTGACCACGGCCTGCGAGGGCGGCAGCGCGATCCGGGCGGTCCAGCGGGTCGCGGGGGCGAGGTCCTCGTCGACGCCGGCGATCACCGTGATCCGCTGCCCGGGGGCGAGCGTGCCAGCGTCGCGGCTGAGCCGCAGCCAGGACACGTCCACCACGGCGTGCCAGTGGATCTCGGTGCCGCCCGCATTGGTGAGGGTGAGCACCGTCCGGCTGCCGTACTCGCCCGCCTCGACGGTCAGCAGGCCGGACGACGCGGGCGCCTCCGCGGGCGCCGGGACGGCGGCGGGCGCGGGTGAGGGGGCCGCGACCAGCACGGGGCTGCCCAGTGGCGCCGCCCCGTGCGCCGGGACCGGGATCAGCGGTCCCTGGACTCCAGGCAGCAACGTTTCTGCGGAGAGCGGCCCCGCCGCCGCCAGCTCCATCCCGGCCACCGCCGGACCGGATCCGCGGTAGGCCCCGCCGACCGCCCCGATCACGGCCCCGACCGCGCCGCCGGCCCCTCCGGCGCCGCCCCGGTCCGCCGGGGCACCGGTCGGGGCACCGGCCGGACCGCCCGCCGGACCGCCCCTCGAACGGTCCCCCTCGACCCGGACCGAGGAGACCGCCGCCGTGCCCGGCCCGCCACCGCCCCGGTGCCCCGCCCACAGGGCGACGACCGGTGCGGCCAGGACGGCGGCCAGCACCCCGGTGGTCACCACCCGCCGCCGCACCGTCGGCCCCCGGCCGCCGTCCGGCGCGCGGTGCCGGGGGAACCCGCCCTGGTCGAAGCGGAGCCCGGGCTCGGTCACCGGCGCCGCGGCCCGCCGCCCGGCGCGCCCCCGCGCCGCCGGGGGCAGGAGGACGACGGCTCCGCCCGGTTTCCCGGGGCCGGTGGCCGGGGCGGTGAGCACCGGCAGCCCGGACAGCCCCGCCGTCCCGTCCTCCGGCACCTCGTCCGCGACCCGCTCCGCCGTGCCCCGGCAGGTCGGGCACTCCACCACGTGCCGCACCAGCTCCCGGCGGAGCGCGGGGCCGAGCACCCGGTCCCGCCGGCTCTCCGCCCCCGCGCCACCGGGCCGGTCCAGCTCGGGGCAGCTGCCGACGCCGAGCACCAGCAGGGCGGCCCTGGTCCGGTCGACCTCGGCCCGGGCCGAGGCGAGCAGGCGCCGGACGGTCTCGAACGGCTGCCCCAGGACGGCGGCCACCTCGATCGGGGTGAGCCGGTGCCGGACGGACAGCTCCAGCGCCTCGCGCTGCTCGGAGTCGGTGCCGGCCGCCTCGGGCCAGGCCAGCGAGGCCAGTTCGCGCCGCCGCCGGACCGCCTCCGCCCCGTCACCGCCGTCCGCCCCGGCGGCCGCCCCCGCCCCGCCGTCCGTTCCCGGGTCCGTCCCCGCCCCGGGGACGGACCCGGCGGCCGCCCCGTCCGCCAGCCGCCGCAGGCAGCAGTACCGCGCCAGCGAGAACAGCCAGGCCCGGAGCAGCCCGGGCTCGGCGAGCCGGCCGCCGTACCGGGCCGCCAGCTCGCGCACCTCCCGCAGGGCGGCCGCCGCGGCCTCGTGCTCGCACAGCACCGAGAGGCAGTAGGTGAAGAGGCCGTCGACCTGTCGCTCGTACGCCGCGAGGACGGCGTCGCGCGGCCCTTCGGTACTCGTCGTCACCCGTCCGACGGTAGAGAGCGCACCCGCCCGGGCCGGGGCATTCCGCCCGGTTGTACTTCTTTCGGGTAACAACATCGCCCATTCGTGGACCGGAGCGACGGTCACCGCACCGGGCGGCCGGGCCCGCGCTGTCGTACCCAGGCGCTACGGTGACCGCATGGCTGCCCGTACCAAGACCACCGCCAAGCCGCGCCCGGCCTACCGCTGCACGGAGTGCGGCAACCAGCTGCCCAAGTGGGTCGGCCGCTGCCCGGAGTGCAACGCCTGGGGCACGGTCGAGGAGTACGGCGCGGTGCCGATCCGCACCACCGCGGCCGGCCCGGTCAGCGCGCCCGCCCGTCCGATCGCGCAGGTGGACGGCCAGGTGGCGACGGCGCGGTCCACCGGCGTGCCCGAGCTGGACCGGGTGCTCGGCGGCGGCCTGGTCCCGGGCGCCGTGGTGCTGCTGGCGGGCGAGCCCGGCGTCGGCAAGTCCACCCTGCTGCTGGACGTCGCCGCGAAGGCGGCCTCCGCGCAGCACCGCACCCTCTACGTCACCGGCGAGGAGTCGGCCGGCCAGGTCCGGCTGCGCGCCGACCGGATCAACGCGCTCTCCGAGCACCTCTACCTGGCCGCCGAGTCCGACCTCGGCGCCGTCCTCGGCCACATCGAGGCGGTCAACCCCGGCCTGCTGATCCTGGACTCGGTGCAGACCATCGCCTCCGCCGAGCTGGACGGCGCGCCGGGCGGCCCGGCCCAGGTCCGTGAGGTGGCGGGCGCGCTGATCCGGGCCTCCAAGGAGCGCGGCATGGCCACCCTGCTGGTCGGCCACGTCACCAAGGACGGCCAGATCGCCGGCCCCCGGCTGCTGGAGCACCTGGTGGACGTGGTGCTGAGCTTCGAGGGGGACCGGCACGCCCGGCTGCGGATCATCCGCGGGGTCAAGAACCGGTACGGCGCGACCGACGAGGTCGGCTGCTTCGAGCTGCACGACGAGGGCATCGAGGGCCTGGCCGACCCTTCGGGCCTCTTCCTGACCAGGCGTGACAAGCCCGTACCGGGCACCTGCCTGACCGTGACCCTGGAGGGCAAGCGGCCGCTGGTGGCCGAGGTGCAGGCGCTGATGGTGGATTCGCAGATCCCCTCGCCGCGCCGGACGACCTCCGGCCTGGAGTCGCCCCGGATCGCGATGATCCTGGCCGTGGTCGAGCGTCACGGCGGGGTGAAGCTCGGCAAACAGGACATCTACACCGCCACCGTCGGCGGGGTGAAGCTCTCCGAGCCCTCCGCGGACCTGGCGATCGCCCTCGCGGTGGCCAGCTCCTCCTCCGACACCCCGCTGCCGAGCAACCTGGTCGCGATCGGCGAGGTCGGCCTGGCCGGCGAGGTGCGGCGGGTGACGGGTGTGCAGCGGCGGCTGGCCGAGGCGCACCGGCTGGGCTTCACCCACGCGCTGGTCCCGCCGGACCCGGGCAAGGTCCCGCCGGGCATGAAGGTGGTCGAGGTGGCGGACATCGGGGAGGCGCTGCGGGCGATCCCGGGCCGCCGCCGGGCCGCCGCCAAGCCGAGGAATGAGGCACCGTCGGCCCCGCCGGCGCCCCGCGCGGCCCGGCCGACGGCCCACCCGGAGGAACTCATGGCGGGGTGGGAGCCGCTCGACTCCGACGAACTGCGCTGACCCAAGCCCTGTCGTTGCCGCACGCAGTTAGACTTTCCCCTGTCCCATTGGTGATAGGGCAGTACTAAGCGACAGAGCAACAGACCGCAGGCCGGCGCCCCGCGCGAGGGCACGCGGTACGGGGTCGACCGGAGGAGTCACGTGGCAGCCAGCGACCGGGCGGACAAGTCCTCCCGCGAGGAGGCCCTGCTGCGGGCCTCCCTCACCGCCATCGCCCCCGGCACCGCGCTGCGCGACGGCCTGGAGCGGGTGCTGCGGGCCAACACCGGCGGCCTGATCGTGCTCGGCTTCGACAAGACCGTCGAGTCGCTCTGTACCGGCGGCTTCGTGCTCGACGTCGAGTTCACCGCGACCCGGCTGCGCGAGCTGTGCAAGCTCGACGGCGCGGTGGTGCTGGACAAGGACATCACCAAGATCGTCCGGGCCGGTGTCCACCTGATGCCGGACTCCACCATCCCGACCGACGAGACCGGCACCCGCCACCGCACCGCCGAGCGGGTCAACCGGCAGACCGGCTTCCCGGTGGTCGCGGTCTCGCACTCGATGCGGCTGATCGCCATGTACGTCAACGGCACCCGCCGGGTGCTGGAGGACTCCACCACCGTGCTGTCCCGCGCCAACCAGGCGCTGGCCACCCTGGAGCGCTACAAGCTGCGCCTGGACGAGGTGGCCGGCACGCTCTCCGCCCTGGAGATCGAGGACCTGGTGACGGTCCGGGACGTCACCGCCGTCGCGCAGCGGCTGGAGATGGTGCGGCTGATCGCCACCGAGATCGCCGGCTACGTGCTGGAGCTCGGCATCGACGGCCGACTGCTCTCGCTCCAGCTGGACGAGCTGATCGCGGGCGTGGAGCCGGAGCGCGAGCTGGTCGCCCGGGACTACTTCCCGGAGCGCGCGGCCAAGAAGGGCAGGACCGTCACCGAGGTGCTGGCCGACCTGGAGGCGCTGACCCACGCCGAGCTGCTCGACCTGCAGACGGTGGCCAAGGCGCTCGGCTACTCGGGCTCGCCGGAGTCGCTGGACTCGGCGGTCTCGCCGCGCGGCTACCGGCTGCTGGCCAAGATCCCGCGCCTGCCCAACACGGTGATAGAGCGCCTGGTGGAGCACTTCGGCGGGCTGCAGAAGCTGCTGGCCGCGAGCATCGACGATCTGCAGACGGTCGAGGGCGTCGGCGAGACCCGGGCCCGTTCGGTCCGCGAGGGGCTCTCCCGGCTTGCCGAATCGTCCATCCTGGAGCGCTACGTCTGAGTCGGGCCCGCCCCGCGAACGCCGAGGCCCGCGAACGCCGACGCCCGCGAACGCCGAAGCCCGGACCGCCTGAGCGGTCCGGGCTTCCTGCTGTGACGAGGACCGGTGAGGTCCGCTCAGTTCTCCAGGCGGATCGAGGAGCGGGCCGAGGCCTGGCCGCCGGAGAGGCCGGTGAGGTCGGCGACCACCAGGTAGGTGCCGGCCGGCGCGGGCGCCGGGTCGGCGGTGGCGCACTGCGGCTTGCTGCGAACCCGGTCCCAGCTGAAGGTCTCGGTCAGCCCGCCGTTGGCGGGGAGCTGGACCCAGCTGCTGTTCCGGTCGGCCGGGCAGTCGCCGGAGGACCAGATCCGCTCGCCGTTGCTGGCGGTGACGGTGATCGCCGAGGCGGTCCGGCCCAGGTCCAGCCGGCAGGTGGTGCCGGAGGAGTTGTTGATGGTCAGCGCCAGCTTGGGCTTGTCCTTGGGCTGGTAGGCGTTCTGGGCGCCGGCCAGATTGAGCGTCACCTGCGAGGAGGCGCAGACCGGCAGGGCCATGATCTCGGGGGTGTTCACCGGGGGCGGGCCGCCGGTGCCACCACCGCCGGTACCGCCCGCGCCGCCGCCCGTGCCCCCGCCGGCCGCACCGCCGCCCGCCGCCGCCCCGCCGGTCGCGGGTGCCGGGTTGGCGCCGCCGCCGGTCGTGCCGCCGGTGCTGAGGCTGACGTCGCCGCCGCCGGAGCCGCCCACCGCGCCCCCGGAGCCCCCGGAGCCGCCACTGGAGCCGCTGCCGGGGCGGGAGTTGTTGGCCGGCCCGGTCGGCGAGGCGCCCGGCGTGATCGCCTGGGCGGGCGTCTGGCTCTGCGACTGGGTCGGTACGGCCTGCGCGGCCTTGTCCTTGCCGTCGCCACCTCCGCCCTGATCGGACATCAGCCAGATGACGAGGGCGGCGACCGCGACGACGGCGACGAGCACGACGATGCGCCGACGCCAGTAGATCGAGGCCGGCAGCGGTCCTACGGGTTGACGCAGAGAGGGCACGCCCAAACTCTACGAGACGGTGTGTGCCCCTTGACGCACCAACACCGCACAGTCACCCCTTCCTTCACATGATCCGCCATTTGCGCCGTTCGGGGGAGACTGAATGGGGTGTTTTGCGCCATGTACCGGAGCACCGTGATCCGCTTCGGCTGCCGCCCCGGGCGTGGGAGGATCGAAGGGCCATGGCTGCCAACACCGTCACCCCCGCCCTCCCCGCCCCCGCGACCCCCGCCGGGGCCCCGGCCCCGGCCCCGAATCCCGCCGAGGCCCCGAAGCTCGGGCTGCCGCTGCCCGTGCTGCACGCGACCGTCCTCGACTGGTACGAGGCCAACGCCCGCGACCTCCCCTGGCGCACCCCGGACGCCTCACCGTGGGCCGTGATGGTCAGCGAGTTCATGCTCCAGCAGACCCCGGTCAAGCGGGTCCTGCCCGCCTGGGCGGCCTGGATGGAGCGCTGGCCGACCCCGGCCGACCTGGCCGCCGAGCCGCCCGGCGAGGCCGTCCGGGCGTGGGGCCGGCTGGGCTACCCGCGCCGGGCGCTGCGGTTGCACGGTGCCGCCGTGGCGATCACCGAGGAGCACGGAGGCGAGGTCCCGGAGGACCACGCGACCCTGCTCTCGCTGCCCGGCGTCGGCGAGTACACCGCGGCCGCGGTGGCCTCCTTCGCCTTCCGCCAGCGGCACGTGGTGCTGGACACCAACGTCCGCCGGGTGTTCGCCCGCGCCGTGACCGGTGTGGAGTACCCGGCGCAGGCCACCACGGCGGCCGAGCGGCGCACGGCGACCGCGCTGCTGCCCGACGCCGCCGGGACCGCCGCCACCTGGGCGGTGGCCGTGATGGAGCTGGGCGCGCTGGTCTGCACGGCCCGCGGCCCGGAGTGCGGGGACTGCCCGCTGTTCACCTCCTGCGCCTGGCAGCGGGCCGGCCGCCCGCCGTACGAGGGACCGGCCCGGCGCGGCCAGTCCTACGAGGGCACCGACCGGCAGGTGCGCGGCAAGCTGCTCGCGGTGCTCCGCGAGGCGTTCGGCGAGGTGCCGCAGGCCCGGCTCGACGCGGTCTGGCCGGACGCCGTGCAGCGGGCCCGCGCGCTGGACGGACTGGTCGCCGACGGGCTGGTCGAACCGGTCGCGCAGGGCGTCTACCGGCTGCCCCGGTAGCCCCGGCGCCACCCCCCGGGATGCGCGAGGGCCCCCGTCCGCCGGTGCGGCGAACGGGGGCCCGGTGCGTTCCGGCGTCAGATCGCGACGGCCTCGATGTTGTCGGCCGCGGCGCCCTTCCCGCCCTTGCCGTCCTCGGCCGGCGGGGTGCCGGCCCCGCGCAGCGGCACCTCGCGCATGAAGACCGCGGCGGCGACCGCGATCACCGCGACGGCGGCGCCCCACAGGAAGACGGTGTGCATGCCGTTGGCCACCGCGTGGTGGTAGGCGTCCTGGACCGGCGCTGGCAGCGCCTTCAGCGCGGCCGGGCTCAGCTGCGCCGGGTCCCCGCCCTGCGCGCCGCCCGCCCCGGCGGCCGAACCGAGCCGCTCGTTCATGGTCTCGGTGACCCGGCTGTTGAACAGCGCGCCGAACAGCGCCACGCCGAACGAGCCGCCGATGGTGCGGAACAGGGTGGCGGTGGAGCTGGCCACGCCCATGTCCTTGAGCTCGACGCTGTTCTGCGCGACCAGCATGGTGATCTGCATCAGGAAGCCCATGCCGGCGCCGAGCACCACCATCCAGCAGGCGGAGGCGAAGCCCGAGGTGCCGGTGCCGAGGGTGGAGAGCAGCAGCATGCCGGCGGTCATCACGACGGTGCCGATGATCGGGTAGATCCGGTACTTGCCGGTCTTGGTCACCGCCTGGCCGACCACCAGCGAGATCACCAGCATGCCGAACATCATCGGCATCAGCAGCAGGCCGGAGTTGGTCGCCGAGGCGCCCTGCACGGTCTGCTGGTAGAGCGGCAGGAAGACGGTCGAGCCGAACATCACGAAGCCGACCACGAAGCCGATGATCGAGACCAGGGTGAAGTTGAGGTTCCGGAACAGCGACAGCGGCAGCATCGGCTCCTGGACCCGCTGCTCGACGTAGCAGAAGCCGATCAGGGTGGCCGCGGCCAGCGCGGCCAGGCCGAGGATCTGCTGGGAGCCCCAGGCGTACTCCTGCCCGCCCCAGGTGGTGATCAGGGTGAGCGAGGTGATGCCGGTGGTGAGCAGGATCGCGCCCAGGTAGTCGATCCGGGCCTTGTTGCGGACCTTCGGCAGCTTCAGCGTGACGACCACGACGGCGAGCGCGACGGCGCCCAGCGGCAGGTTGATGTAGAAGGTCCAGCGCCAGTTCAGGTGGTCGGTGATGAAGCCGCCGACCAGCGGACCGCCGATGGTGGCGAGCGCCATCACCGCGGCGAACATGCCCTGGTACTTGCCGCGGTCGCGCGGCGGGACGAGCGCACCCATGATCGACATCACGCCGACCATCAGACCGCCGGCGCCCAGGCCCTGCAGGGCGCGGAAGCCGATCAGCTCGGTCATGTCCCGGGAGAGGCCGGAGAGCGCCGAGCCCGCCAGGAAGATCACGATCGAGGTGAGGAAGGTGCCCTTGCGGCCGTAGAGGTCGCCGAGCTTGCCCCAGATCGGGGTGGAGGCGGCGGTGGCCAGGGTGTACGAGGTGACCACCCACGACAGGTGCTCGGCGCCGCCGAGCTCGCCGACGATGGTCGGCATCGCGGTGCCGACGATCAGGCCGTCGAGCATCGCGAGCAGCATGGTGACCACCAGGCCGATCATGACCAGGCGGATCTCGCGGGCCGAGCGGGGCTGCTCCTCCTCGGCCGGTTGCTTCTCGGGGGTGGTGTCGGCCTTGGGGTGTGACATGGGTGCGCGTCTCCCGGACGGGGTGTCGGGCGACCTGCGCGGCCTGCGACGGCCTCCTTACTTGTCGCCCGGCTAGTTTGTGGACCGTCGGCACGGTAGGTTGTTCACTAGCCGGTCGTCAAGCCAGTTTTTCGGTGGGCACCCCGGGCAGGAAGAATGAGCGCAGGTGCGGTCGCCCCGGAGGCGTCCGCCGCTGCGCCGCGGTGGCCGCCGGCCGCCGCGCAGACCGGACCACGAGGCAGTCAGAGGCAGGCGATGGGCACGACGCATGGCCCCCGTAGCGACACCCGGGCGCGCATCGTCGCGATCGCCCTGGAGCTCTTCTCGGAGCACGGCTACGAGCGCACCTCGCTGCGGGAGATCGCGGACCGCCTCGGCGTCACCAAGGCCGCGCTCTACTACCACTTCAAGACCAAGGAGGACATCGTCCAGGGCATCGTGGCGGCCACCGCCGCCCCGATCGACGAGCTGATCGCCTGGGGGCGCGAGCAGACCTGGACGCCCGAGGTGCGGGACGAGCTGATCCGCCGGTTCGCGGCCGGGATGTCCGAGCGGGCCCCGCTGCTCCGCTTCTTCCAGGAGAACCAGCCCGCGCTGCGCGACCTGCCGGCCGGGCGGGAGTTCCGGGACAGCATGATCGCGCTGGTCCGGCTGGTGCACGGCCCGGAGGCGACCTTCGAGGACCGGCTGCGTGCGGCGATGTCCCTGTTCACCATCAACTCGGCGCTCTTCCTGCTGCACCAGGACAAGGAGCCCCGGACCGGTCGCTACGTCAGCGAGGTGCTGGTCGAGGAGGCCACCCGGGAGGAGGCCGTCGAGGCCGCCCAGCACGTCGCGCTGGAGATCTGCCGGCTGATCGGCAGGCCCGCACCGACGGACTGAGCGGCCTCGACGGCCCGGGCGGCCTCGACGGGATCCGGACGGGGGATCAGAAGTCGGTGACCCCGCGCGCGGACAGGTAGGCGATCGGGTTGATCACCGCGCCGTACTGGTTGGCGGAGCGGATCTCGAAGTGCAGGTGCGGCCCGGTCGAGTTGCCGGTGGTGCCGGAGCGGCCGATCTGCTGCCCGGCCGCGACCCGCTGACCCGCCGACACCGAGAGCGACGACAGGTGGGCGTACTGGGCGTACCGGCCGTCCTGCAGCCGCAGCACGACCTCCTTGCCGTACGCGCCGTCCCAGCCGGCCGACACCACGGTGGCGTTGCCGACCGCGAGCAGCCGGGTGCCGGTGGGGATCGCGAAGTCCACGCCGGTGTGGTACCCGGCCGCGTAGTGGGGGTTGCGCACGCCGTACGGGTTGCTGGTCGGCGCGCCCGGGACGGGGGCGGACCACTCGGGCGCCGGGGCGGGCGCAGGCGCGGGAGCGGGCGCGGGGGCCGGCTCCGGAGCGGGGGCCGGGGCGGGCGCGGGCGCGGGCTCCGGCTGCGGCGCGGGGGCGGGGGCAGGCTCGGCGGCCGGCGTCGGCAGCAGGTTGGCCGCGACCGCCACGTACTCCTGGGCCGAGGCCTGCTCGGACGGCAGCGTGTACGAGCTCGGACCGGCGACCTGGACCAGCGCCGAAGCGGGCGCCGCCCCGTGCGGCGCGGTGAACGCCGAGCTGCCGGGGGTGGTCGGGGCGATCGTCTGCGCCGAGGCGCTGCCCGAGGCGGCGACGAGCAGCGCACCGGTCAGTACGGCCGCGCCGGCCGCGGCGGCGGTGGTGGAGTGGTTGCGGCCGGTCTGCCGGAGGAAGGATTCGGCGAGCCGGCACAGGGCCGGCCCCAGAGGCGGGACGGAAGGCATCGGAGCTCGACCTCACGAACGTACGGGGGCAGCACGCTGAGCCCGTTCGGGCGTGCTGAGCGGGGGACCACTCAGGTGTAACCGTCACCGAGCGGAGTCCCAAACCGTGTGACGTACTACGGCGTGTAGTCATCATCGCCCCGGGAATTCAAACCGACGGAGTAACGATCATGCGGTCGGATCGTCCGTTCATGGGGTGGCGGCCGGAAGGCGCCGCCCGATCGCGCTACTACCCCCGCTCGTACCGGTCCCGCGGGTTGTGAGCAGCACCACCCGGGGGGCGGGTTTGAGGCGCCGGGGACCGGCCGGACGCACAAGGAATCCGGCCCGCCCCCGCGGGTGCGGGAGCGGGCCGGATCGGCTCAGCGGTGCCTGGTCAGGGACCCGGCGTCAGAGCGCGGTCGATCAGTTGTCGACCGGACGGACGCGGATCCAGGTCTCCAGGTAGTTCGAGGACTCGTTCTCGACCTCGATGCTGGTGCCCGTCTTCGGGACGATGACGGAGCTGTACGGGTTGTCCTTCGACCAGTAGGACTTCAGGTCGGAGAACTCGTCGACGCCCTTGGCCTTCGGGACGACCGTCTCGACGCCGGCCCGGTGCAGGGTCAGGCTGTCGGTCTTGCGCGAGCCGAAGGTGGAGTCGTAGCCGTTGATGCGCGGGCGCATCAGCGTGCCGTCCTTCCACTTCAGCGGGGTCGGGTGCGAGTCGACCGGCAGGATCAGGCCCTGGCCCGGGTGGTTGGTGACGTTGTTGTCACTCTGCGACTCGTCCCAGTACCAGATCAGCAGACCGGGCTGGTACGGGTAGTGCTCGACCCAGAGCGGCTTGTCGGCGAAGCCGAAGTTGTACGGGCCGACCTTGAGGGTGCGGTCGTACGAGACGTACTGGCGGTTCTCGGCGATGTAGTACTGGTTGTAGTCGTTCGTGAAGCTGCCGGTCGTCCGCGAGAAGCCCTTGGCGGTCCAGCCGTTGTCGCCGTTCTCGGCACCGTCGGTGAAGACGGAGGAGCCGTCGGCGGTGATCGCCAGGTCGTCCAGGGCGAGGCCCTTGAGGTGCAGGCCGCCGTCGGTGACGTAGCGGAAGCGGACCTTGACGGCCTTGCCGGCGTAGGCGTCCAGCGGGAGGACGAGGTCGCCCCACTTGTCGCCCGAGTTGCCGGTCAGCGAGGCGTTGCCGGAGGGGTCCTTCGGCAGCGCGACACCGTTGAAGGTGCCGCCGAGGGCGGTCCAGTTGTTGCCGCCGTCGGTGGAGACCTCGGCGTAGCCGTAGTCGAAGTCCTGCTCGATGTCGTACCAGGCCTTGGCCGCCAGGGTGGCCGAGGTCTTGCCGGTCAGGTCGACGTCACGGGTCAGCGAGACGTTCAGGTCGTCCGCGCTGCCGCTCCACCACTCGTTGGCGCCCGCGTAGGGCTTGTTGATGGTGGTGGTGACGGCCTTCTTCGGAAGGTCGACGACCAGCGCCTGCGGGAGCTTGCTGTTGTACTCCGCCGGGCCGATGTGGTGGGTCGACTCGGTGCCGGCCTTGGCCTTGTCGAACTTCAGCCAGCCGAGCTTGAGCTTGCTCCAGGCGTCGAGGTCGTTCGGCATGTCGCCGATCGAGTTCTTGCCCTCGCCCAGCCAGGAGCCGGACGACATCAGCGACCAGAAGCCGACCGAGTTGTCGATGCCGCTGCCGGAGGTGTCGTACAGGTCCGGCAGGCCCAGGTCGTGGCCGTACTCGTGGGCGAAGACACCGAGGCCGCCGTTCTCGGGCTGCATGGTGTAGTCGCCGACCCAGGTGCCGGTGCCGCCGACCGGGGTGCCGCCCAGCTTGTTGCCGGCCGGGCCGGTCGAGCCGGCGCCGGTGCCGTAGACGTACGAGCGGTGGGCCCACAGGGCGTCAGTGCCCTGCTTGCCGCCGCCGGCCGACTGGTCCTCACCGGCGTGCACGATCTGGAAGTGGTCGATGTAACCGTCCGGCTCGTTGAAGTTGCCGTTGTGGTTGTAGTCGTACCGGTCCCACTGGTCGTACTGCGCGATGGCGGCCTTGATCTGCTCGTCCGTCTGGCCCTTGGCCTTCTGGTCGGCGACCCAGGTGTCGATCGCGTCGCGGATCAGGTCCTGCGCGTTGGCGCAGACGTGCTGGCCGCAGTAGTCCGAGCCGTAGCGGGCCTCGTTGTACTTGACCTTGACCCAGTCGGTGACCTGGCCGTCCACCGAGTAGCGGCCCGAGGACTGCTTCTCGTAGTAGGTCTTCAGCGAGTCACCGGACTTGCTGAAGTACAGGTCCTGGTAGTGCTGCTGGTTGTAGTCGGCCTGCCAGAGCGTCGAGTTGTTGGTCGCCGCGTCGGGCTTCTCGATCTGGTTGCGCTGCGGACCCGGGGTGCCGCCGTACTTGATCCGGCCGTCCGGCGTCTTGGTGGTGTTGTCGACCTCGTCACCGAACTCCACCAGGATGGTGAAGATCTTGTCCGTGCGCTCACGGGCGAGCTCGACGTACTTGTCCTTGCCCAGTTTGATGCTGGTGCCGCCGCCGTGCTGCTCGACCTTGGCGGTGCCGTCGAGGAGCTGCTGGGTGGCGGCCTTCTGCTCGGCCTCGACCTTCTCGGTCAGCGGGCCCGGCAGGTTGTGCTCAGTGCTGGTCTGGACGGCGTCGGCCGGGTCCTGCGGCACGGGGGCGGAGCCGGCGGCGACGGCCGTGCCCGGCAGCAGCCCCGCGCCGAGCGCGGCTATGACCGCTACGGCCGAGGCGACCGAAGCGGCTTTCCTGGTCATCTTCAACGTTGTGACGTCCTCCCCAAACCGGTCCGGCTCTTGGCCTTCCGGTAAACCAATGAAAGACAGGTGGACGTCATTTGATCCAAGCGTGGACGGAAAAGATAGACCTTGACCGTGACATGGCCACAGCGCTATGCTCCGCGACTTCGTATCAGCTGACGCACCGTCAACAACATTGACATTAAAGATGACAGCGGCTTTGGTCGCACCCGCACCGACCCCCCATTCGGCCTCCGGCCTGCCCGTTCGTGGGCCGCGTCACAGCTTCGGCACCGGTGCGGAAAACGGTTAGGGCCCCCGGCGCGAACGCCGGGGGCCCTAACCGTTTGCTGTTATCTGTTAAATGTTGCTACTTCGTCAGGTCGGGACCCGACGAGGCAACAGCGGCCGGGGTGTCCGCGACCGCGGACTTCTCCTCGCCGCGGAAGGTGAACTTCGCGTCCTTGCCCTCGCCCTCGACGCCGACGACCACGATGTGGCCGGCCCGCAGCTCGCCGAAGAGGATCTTCTCGGAGAGGTGGTCCTCGATCTCGCGCTGGATGGTCCGGCGCAGCGGCCGGGCGCCCAGGATCGGGTCGTAGCCGCGCTTGGCCAGCAGCTTCTTGGCCTCGACGCTGAGCTCCAGGCCCATGTCCTTGTCCTTGAGCCGCTCGTCCACCTTGTCGATCATGAGGTCGACGATCTGGATGATGTCGTCCTCGGACAGCTGGTGGAAGACGACGATGTCGTCGACACGGTTCAGGAACTCGGGGCGGAAGTGCTGCTTGAGCTCCTCGCCGACCTTCGCCTTCATCCGCTCGTAGCCGGTCTGGCTGTCGCCCTGGGCCGCGAAGCCCAGGTTGAAGCCCTTGGAGATGTCCCGGGTGCCGAGGTTGGTCGTCATGATGATGACGGTGTTCTTGAAGTCGACCACGCGGCCCTGGGAGTCGGTCAGGCGACCGTCCTCCAGGATCTGCAGCAGCGAGTTGAAGATGTCCGGGTGGGCCTTCTCCACCTCGTCGAAGAGGACGACGGAGAACGGCTTGCGGCGGACCTTCTCGGTCAGCTGGCCGCCCTCCTCGTAGCCCACGTAGCCGGGGGGCGAACCGAAGAGCCGGGAGACGGTGTGCTTCTCCGAGAACTCCGACATGTCCAGCGCGATCAGCGCGTCCTCGTCGCCGAAGAGGAACTCGGCGAGCGTCTTGGACAGCTCGGTCTTACCGACGCCGGACGGGCCGGCGAAGATGAACGAGCCGCCGGGGCGCTTCGGGTCCTTGAGGCCCGCACGGGTGCGCCGGATGGCCTGGGAGAGCGCCTTGATGGCGTCCTTCTGGCCGATGACGCGCTTGTGCAGCTCGTCCTCCATGCGCAGCAGCCGGGAGGTCTCCTCCTCGGTGAGCTTGAAGACCGGGATGCCGGTGGCGGTGGCCAGGACCTCGGCGATGAGCTCCTCGTCCACCTCCGCGACGACGTCCATGTCGCCGGCCTTCCACTCCTTCTCGCGCTTGGCCTTGGCCTGCAGGAGCTGCTTCTCGTCGTCGCGCAGGGACGCGGCCTTCTCGAAGTCCTGCGCGTCGATCGCGCTCTCCTTCTCGCGGCGCACGTCGGCGATCTTCTCGTCGAACTCGCGGAGGTCCGGCGGCGCGGTCATCCGGCGGATGCGCATCCGGGAGCCGGCCTCGTCGATGAGGTCGATCGCCTTGTCCGGCAGGAAGCGGTCCGAGATGTACCGGTCGGCCAGGGTGGCGGCGGCGACCAGGGCGGCGTCCGTGATGGAGACCCGGTGGTGGGCCTCGTAGCGGTCGCGCAGACCCTTGAGGATCTCGATGGTGTGCGGCAGCGACGGCTCGGCGACCTGGATCGGCTGGAAGCGGCGCTCCAGCGCGGCGTCCTTCTCCAGGTGCTTGCGGTACTCGTCGAGCGTGGTGGCACCGATGGTCTGCAGCTCGCCGCGGGCCAGCATCGGCTTGAGGATCGAGGCCGCGTCGATGGCGCCCTCGGCGGCGCCCGCGCCGACCAGGGTGTGCAGCTCGTCGATGAACAGGATGATGTCGCCGCGGGTGCGGATCTCCTTGAGGACCTTCTTCAGGCGCTCCTCGAAGTCACCGCGGTAGCGGGAGCCGGCCACCAGGGCGCCCAGGTCCAGCGTGTAGAGCTGCTTGTCCTTGAGCGTCTCCGGGACCTCGCCCTTGACGATCGCCTGGGCCAGGCCCTCGACGACGGCGGTCTTGCCGACGCCGGGCTCACCGATCAGCACCGGGTTGTTCTTGGTGCGGCGGGACAGCACCTGCATGACCCGCTCGATCTCCTTCTCGCGCCCGATGACCGGGTCGAGCTTGGCCTCGCGGGCGGCCTGGGTCAGGTTGCGGCCGAACTGGTCCAGGACCAGCGAGGTCGACGGGGTGCCCTCGGCGGGCCCGCCGGCCGTGGCCGACTCCTTGCCGCCGGGGGTCTGGTAGCCGGAGAGCAGCTGGATGACCTGCTGGCGGACCCGGTTGAGGTCGGCGCCCAGCTTCACCAGGACCTGGGCGGCGACGCCCTCGCCCTCGCGGATCAGGCCGAGCAGGATGTGCTCGGTGCCGATGTAGTTGTGGCCGAGCTGCAGGGCCTCCCGGAGCGACAGCTCCAGGACCTTCTTCGCCCGGGGGGTGAAGGGAATGTGACCGGACGGGGCCTGCTGGCCCTGGCCGATGATCTCCTCGACCTGCTGGCGAACGGCCTCAAGAGAAATCCCGAGGCTCTCCAGGGCCTTAGCGGCGACACCCTCACCCTCGTGGATCAGACCCAGGAGGATGTGCTCGGTGCCGATGTAGTTGTGGTTGAGCATCCGGGCTTCTTCCTGAGCCAGGACGACAACCCGCCGCGCGCGGTCGGTGAACCTCTCGAACATCGTTTATCGCTCCTCAGAGCGGTCGGGCAGTTCGGGGTCCGTCCCCGCCCTGTCCTTCCGCATGCTAGTCCCGCTCAGCGGCGCGGCCCACGGATTCACTCCCTCGAAGGGGAGCGAGATGCTGCGCGACCAGCCGACACCAATCCCAACCCGATGCTGGAAGACGGTGTTCCCGCACGCGGGCCGGATGCACCGGATACCGCTACGCCATCGGCGAACAACCTCCGCCGCGACGCTGCCGGTGGGTGTCCGACCGGTCACGCGTCCTGCCCCGGGCGGAGTCCCGGACCCCGTCCCCCTGCATTCATACCCGGTATCGGGGTGGTTCTCGCGCAGTTTCCACGGTGGCGGTGTTCGCCCGGCGAGAAGTCGGGCCGCCGCTGACGGTGGATCAGCCGCGGCCGGACGGCCGGTGCGCCGTCCCGGTGGCGTCCGCGTTGCCGCTTCGTCCTTACAGCGTTTCGTCCTTACAGCGTTGCACAGGCCGTGACGGTGTGCGCCGCGGGGCGCGGGGGGGACCCCTCCGCGCCCCGCGGCTGTGCCGAGGACGCCTCACGCGGCGCCCGGAACCCCGCACCCGTCCGGGCCGCCGGGCGTCGCCCGGTTCAGGACGCGTTGGCCTTCTCGTAGGCCTCGCGCACGTTGCTGGGAACACGGCCGCGGTCGTTGACCTCCAGGCCCTGCTCCTTGGCCCACGCGCGGATCTTGGCGGTGTCCGGGACGCTGCCGGACGGGCGCGGGGCGGTGCCGCGGCCCGCGCGGCGGGTGCCGGCGAGGCGGCCGCTCTGCTTGCGCCCCTTCTCCACGTACGGCGCCAGCAGACCGCGGAGCTTGTCCGCGTTGGCGCTCTTCAGGTCGATCTCGTAGGCAACGCCGTCGAGCGCGAACGTGACCGTCTCGTCCGCCGACCCGCCGTCGAGATCGTCTTCAAGAATGACCTGCACCCTCTGTGCCACGGGCTTCCCTTTCCGCTAAACGACCCATTGCCTAAGGAAAGGAAAGCGCCTTTCCCCGGAAAACACAAACCCCTGGCCGTCCGGGGGCGGCTCACAGGTGCAGCAGCATGCGCGAGTTGCCCAGTGTGTTGGGCTTCACCCGCTCCAGGTCGAGGAACTCGGCGACACCTTCATCGTACGAGCGGAGAAGTTCTTCATAGACATCCGTAGCGATCGCCGCCGGGTCTGTCGTACCATCATCGGTTTCCTGGAGCTCTCCGATCTCCACGAAACCGTGTTTCGCGAAGAAGGCGACCTCGAACGTCAAGCAGAAAATCCGACGGACGCCGAGCCAGCGGGCGGTCTGCAGCAGCTTCTCCAGCAGCAGGTGTCCGACGCCGTGACCTCGGCAGGACCGGTCGACGGCGAGGGTGCGGACCTCGGCGAGGTCCTCCCACATCACGTGCAGCGCGCCGCAGGCGACCACGGTCCCGTCGTCGTCGCGTTCCGCGACCCAGAACTCCTGCACCGATTCGAACAGTGTGACGGTGGGCTTGTCGAGCAGAATCCCGTCGCGCGAGTAGGCGTCGATGAGCCCGCGCACTGCCCGCACGTCCGTGGTCCGCGCCCGGCGGATGGTGACCTCCATGGCGGGACGTTATCGCGCCGGTCCCGATCGGGTCTCCCCGGTATCCGCTCCGCTCTCCGGCGGGTCCTGCGGCCCGGTCTCCGGGGAATCCGGGGCGGCCGGATCGGACGGGGACAGAGCGGCCACCCGCAAGGCGTCCCGCAGCGCCTCCCGCTGCTCGGGCGACATCAGGCCGAAGAAGTGCACCAGGGCCGCAGCGGGATTGTCGCTCGTGGCCCATGCGTCGTTCATGAGGGCCGCCGTGTACGCCTCACGCGAGGAGACCGGTTCATATCGATAGGCGCGCCCCGCGCGGTCCCGGCGGAGCCAGCCCTTTCTGTGCAGCTTGTCCAGGACGGTCATCACCGTGGTGTACGCGATTTCCCGTTCCGACCGCAGATCCAGGAGAACCTCGCGAACCGTGACCGGTCGGTTCCACTGCCACACCCGGGTCATGATGGCGTTCTCAAGTTCGCCGAGTTGCCGGACCATAGTCCGGCCAGGATAGGGAGTGAATGGGGCAAATCTTGTGAAGTGCCGCCAAACCGGCGCGCCGCCACCCCCGGAATCCGGGAATGGCGGCGCGGCGTGCTCGCGGACGGCCGACGGGGTCAGTCGGCCAGGTCCTCCTTGGACTTCTGGGCCCCGCCCTGGCTGCGGATGATGGCCCGCACCAGGAAACCGAAGCCGATCGCCATGACCAGCGGCGGGACGATCGCGCTGACGTAGTCCATCAGGTCACTCCTCCTCGGTCTTCTCCGCCGCACCGGCGGACGCCTTGGGCTCCGGCTTCACCAGCGGGAAGAGCACGGTCTCCCGGATGTTCTTGCCGGTGAGCAGCATGATCAGGCGGTCCACCCCGAGGCCGAGGCCGCCGGTGGGCGGCATCGCGTACTCCAGGGCCCGCAGGAAGTCCTCGTCGACCTGCATCGCCTCGACGTCGCCGCCGGCCGCGAGCAGGGACTGCGCGGTGAGGCGGGCGCGCTGCTCGACCGGGTCGACCAGCTCGGAGTAGGCGGTGCCGATCTCGGTGCCGAAGATCACCAGGTCCCACTTCTCGGCCACGCCCGGGATCGAGCGGTGCTGGCGGGTGAGCGGGGAGACCTCGGTCGGGTAGTCCTTGATGAAGGTCGGCCGGACGGCGTTCTCCTCCAGCAGGCGCTCGACCATCTCCAGCACGATCTGGCCGTGGCCCCACTCCTTCTCGAAGGGGATGCCGTGCTCGGCGGCCAGCCTGCGCAGCTCCTCGACGCCGGTCTCCGGGGTGACCTCGGTGCCCAGGTGCTCGGAGATGCCCGGGTAGACGCCGACCTCGGCCCACGGCTCGGCCAGGTCGATCTCGTGCTCCACGCCGTGCGGGTCCAGGCCCTTGATCACCGTGGTGCCCAGGGCGTCCCGGGCGGCGTTGATGATGGTGGCCCGGATCAGCTCGGCCTGGGTGTCGTAGTCGCCGTAGGCCTCGTACGACTCCAGCGAGGTGAACTCGGGGTTGTGGGTGGAGTCCGCGCCCTCGTTGCGGAAGTTGCGGTTGATCTCGAAGACCTTCTCCGCGCCGCCGACCACCAGCCGCTTGAGGTACAGCTCGGGGGCGATCCGCATGTAGAGGTCGATGTCGTACGCGTTGATGTGCGTCTTGAACGGCCGCGCGTTGGCGCCGCCGTGCACCGGCTGCAGCATCGGGGTCTCGACCTCGATGTAGCCGCGCTCCTCGTAGGTGCGGCGGATCGAGCGGACCACCTTGGACCGCAGGTGGAGGATCTCGCGGGCCTCGGGGTTGACGATCAGGTCGACGTACCGCTGGCGGACCCGGGCCTCCGGGTCGGTCAGGCCCTTGTGCTTGTCCGGCAGCGGGCGCAGGCACTTGGCGGTGAGCTCCCAGCGGTCCACCATCACCGACAGCTCGCCGCGCCGGGAGGTGATCACCTCGCCCTCGACGCCGACCTGGTCGCCGAGGTCGATGTCGGACTTCCAGGCCGACAGCCGCTCCTCGCCCAGCTTGTCCAGGGAGAGCATCACCTGGAGGTCGCCCGACCCGTCGCGCAGGGTGGCGAAGCAGAGCTTGCCGCCGGTGCGGGAGAGGATCACCCGGCCGGTGATGCCGGCCCGCTCGCCGGTCGCGGTGTCCGGGGCGAGGTCCGGGTGCTTGGCCCGGAGGTCGGCGATGGTGCTGGTGCGGGGGAATCCGACCGGGTAGGGGTCGACACCGGCGGCCCGGAGCCGGTCCAGCTTCTCGCGCCGGACGCGCATCTGCTCGGGAAGGTCGTCGGTCGCGGGGATAGGGCTCTGATCGCTCACCCCACCAGAGTAGCCAGCCCCGACCGGTGCTCCGCCACGGGATTGCCGTGCCGCGCGGTGCGGCGGGGCCGCCGGAAACGGAACCGGGGAGGCCGTGCCGGACGGATCCGGCGCGGCCTCCCCGGAGGGCGGTGGCGGGGCGGGTTCAGCCGGTGCCGGTGGCCAGCTCCGCGTCCTCGGGCGCGGGCGGCGCGGCCGGGCGGGCCGGCGGCTTGGGCCGGCGGCCGAACAGTTCCGCGGGGGTGGGCATCCGGTGCGGCCCGGCGGGCCGGCGGTCCTGGGGCGCGCGGGGGTCGGCGGACTGCTCGACGGGGGGCTCGGTGCTGCTCATCGGGATCCGTCCTCCAACAGGGGTGCCAACAGGGGAGAGGGGGGTGCTCGGGGGTGCGGCGGGGCTCGGTACGGCGACGAGGTGGCGCTGGCCGGTGCTGAGGGCGAGCCGCTCCCGGACGGCGGCCTCGGCCAGCGCGTGGCAGCGCCCGGCCAGCCGGGAGCGGCGGGAGCGCTCGCCGTGGCCGCAGGGCTGGCGGGTGAGCCCGCGCAGCGCGGTGAGGTCCTCCGGCCCGGGCAGGTAGCCGTCGGTCACCGCCTCCTCCAGCCGTTCCAGGTAGCCGGTGACGCTGCCGGGCAGGGCGGCTCGGTACCGGGCGAGGTCGGCGAGGAGGAAGGCGCGCAGCCGGCCGCCCTCCTGGACGGCCTCGTCGATCGCCTCGGTCAGGCGCAGCGCGTCCTGGACGTCCTCGGCCCACAGCGCGGCGCCCGCGTCGGCGTGCGCCGGGCGGCCGGGGAACTGGAGGTGGACGGGGACGGCGGGGTGCAGGGCTTGGGCGAGGGCGCGGCGCAGCACGCGGACTTCGTCGGCGCTGAAGGCCATGCCGCCGCGCGATCCGTGTGGCGTAGGCATGGGCTGACACTACGTGAGGAATATCCGATTTGTCGGTAGTGTCGCGCCGATGCCTCACGTTTGTCCCCGGATGTCCCCGGAACGTCCCGCGGGCGGGCCGCCGGGGCCCGCCCGCGGGACGCCCGGACTCAGCGGCGCAGCGCCTCGGCGGGCTGGATCCGGGCCGCCCGCCAGGCCGGGTAGACCCCCGCCAGCAGCCCGGTGAGCAGGCCGATCGCCGGTGCGGCGGCCACCGTCGCCGGGTTGACCACCGGGGTCCAGTCCCGGGCCACGGCCACCCCGAGCACGGTCAGCACCCCCAGCGAGGTGCCGACCAGGCCGCCGATCAGCCCCAGCGAGGCCGACTCGGAGAGGAACTGGCCGGTGATGTGCCGGCCGCGGGCGCCCAGCGCCCGGCGCAGGCCGATCTCGCCGGTCCGCTCCAGGACGGCGACCAGGGTGGTGTTGGCGATGCCGACCGCGCCGATCACCAGGCAGATGCCGGCCAGCAGCAGGAACAGCTGGTTGAGGTCGGAGGTGACGTTGGAGCGCAGGGTGCGCGGGTCCGGCGGCGGGACGGGCTTGAAGTACTCGGGGTGCGCCGCGTCCAGGGCGAGCGGGGCCTCGGCGGCGATCTGCCGGGCGGCGCCGATCCTGGTCGAGATGATCATCTTGGCCCGGTCGCGTTCCGGCTCGCCCCAGAGCCGGGCGGCCGCCCCGCGCGGCACCGTCACCGAGAGCAGCAGGTCCGCCTTGCGCTTCACGTCGTCGACGATCCCGATCACCGTGAACGGCTTGTTCGCCAGGAAGATCGCCGGCTGGGTGTCCAGCGTGGTGATGCTCAGCCGGGCGGCGAGCGCCGCGCCGATCACCGCGACCTGCCGGCCGGTGGAGTCGTGCCAGCTGTCGAAGGTCCGGCCCTGCACCAGGTGCGGCTCGGCCGCGGCCAGCACCCCGGCCGAGGCGGCCACCACCGACACCTGCTCGCCGCCCGCCTGCCGGCCGACCGGCGCGGCGCGGACGGTGCCGGAGGCCTGGCTCACCGGCCAGTAGACGCCGGCCGCCTCGACCCCGTTCAGCCGCTGGATCCGCGCGTCGGCGTCGGCCGGGAAGGAGAGCGGGACCAGCTCGGGGCGGGTGCCGCCGACGTCCTCGACGCTCACCTCGGTCGCGCTCAGCACGCTGAACCGGGAGTCGATCTGCGAGGAGGTGGTCGCGGTCAGCCCCAGGATGGCCACGAAGGTGCCCACCCCGAGGACGGTGCCGAGGCCGGTCAGCACCGAGCGGGCGGGCCGCTGGAGCACCCCGGCCAGCGCCTCGGCGAGCAGGTCGCGCAGCGGGAACCGGGAGGGCTCGACCACCCGGTCGCGAGGGCGGATCGGCCTCATGCCGCCGCCACCTCCTCCTCGCGCAGCACGCCGTCCCGGATCGCCACCGTCCGCCGGCCGCGGGCGGCCACCTGGGGGTCGTGGGTGATCAGCAGCACGGTGAGGCCCTGGGCGTGGAGTTCGTCCAGCAGGGCCAGGATCGACTCGGCGGTGACGGTGTCCAGGTTGCCGGTCGGCTCGTCGCAGAGCAGCAGCGACGGCCGGCCGACCAGCGCCCGGGCGATCGCCACCCGCTGGCGCTCGCCGCCGGACAGCCGGGTCGGCAGCGCGTCCAGCCGGTGGCCGAGGCCCACCCGGACCAGCGCCGCCCGGGCCAGCTCGCGCCGCTCGGCCGCGCCCCGCCGCCCCCGGCCGGCCGTGTAGAGCATCGCGAGGGCGACGTTCTCGGCCGCCGAGCGGTGCGGGAGGAGGTGGAAGGACTGGAAGACGAAGCCGATCCGGCGCCCGCGCAGCGCGGTGCGGTCGGCGTCCGGGAGCCCGCCGGTGTCGATGCCGTCCAGCAGGTAGTGGCCGGCGGTGGGGGCGTCCAGCAGGCCGGCGATGTTCAGGAAGGTGGACTTCCCGGAGCCGGACGGGCCGATCACGGTGACGTACTCGCCGGCGGCGACCGCCAGGTCGCACGGCTTCAGGGCGGCCACCGGCGGCGGGCCCGGGTAGGTCAGGCCGACCTGGCGGAACTCGATGACGGGGGCGGCCGGTGCGGTGTCGGCGGCGTCGCTCACTTGGCTCCCGCCCCGGTGGCGTCCTTGACGCCGACGATCACCTGGTCGCCCTCCTTCAGGGTGCCCTCGGCCAGCGGCCGGACCTCGGTGCTGCCGCCGCCGACCGTTCCCGGGGTGACCTCCACCCGGCGGCGCTGCCCGTTCTCGTACACCGTCACCACCGTCCTGCCGTCCGCCGTCGCGGAGACCGCCGACAGCGGGACCACCAGCACCGGGCCAGCCGAGGAGGCGGCCTGCACGGTCAGCCGGACGTCCTGGCCGGCCAGCCGCGGGTCGAGCGGGGCGTCCGGCTGGACGACCATCTGGTAGCCGTTCGCGGGGGCGCCCTGCGCGGGGGCCGGGTTCTGGCCGCCGCCCGGACCGCCGCCCGGCGCGGCCCCGGCCTGCTGGCCGTCCCCGGGGGTGTCGGCCACCGCGCCGACCTTCCCGGCGGCCTTGACGCCGGTCACCTCGGAGAGGATCTCCACCGTCTGCCCGGGGTGCACCAGGCCCTTGTCGGAGATGGTCAGAGTGCCCTTGACCACCAGCGCCCCGGCCGAGACGGTCAGCACCTTGCCGGACACCTCGCCGCCGATCCGGCCGGCCACCGCGTCCACCCGGGCCGGGAAGCCGGAGAGGAAGAGCAGCTCGGCGGCCGGGACCATCGGGCCGGTGGCGGCCTTCGCGTCCGTGAGCTTCTTCCGCAGCTTGGCGAGGTCCTCGGTGGCCCGGTTCACCTGCTTCTGGGCGGTGTCGACGGCGGTGCGGGCCGCGTCCACCGGGCTCTCCCCGGCCGGGGCCGGGGCCTCGCCGCCGGAGGCCGCCGGTCGGTCGGTGCCGGCCGCCCCGGCGGTCGGTGCCGCGGTCGGCGCGGCGCTCTGCTGCGCTTGCTGCTGCTGAGCCTGTTGCTGCTGCTGAGCCTGCCGGCGGGCGGCCTCCACCGCGTCGTCGTAGTGCTTCTTCGCCAGCTTGAGCGCGTCCTTGGCGTCCGTCAGCGCGCGCTCGCCGACGGTGACCGCGTCCTGGGCGGCGGCCACCTGGACGTCCCCGTCCGGCAGGGCGGGCAGCGGGTCGTAGCCGCGCGCGGCGTAGAACCGCTTCACCGCCTCCTTGGTGGCCGCACCGTAGGTGTCCTCCGGGTCGCCGTCCGAGCCGAAGCCCAGCTCCTGCAGCGCCTGGCGGAGCTGGCGGACGTCCTGCCCGGTGGCCCCGGGCTTGAGGTCCCGGTACACCGGCAGGTCGCCGTGCAGCGCGAACACCGGCCGCCCCGCCACCTCCAGCACCGACTGCCCGGCCTGGACCTGGTCGCCGACCTTGACCGGCAGCTTGGTCACCACCGGCTTCGCCCCCGCCGTGCCACCGCCCCCGGCCGGGGCCACGTCCACCGACTGCCCGGCGCTCACCTGCCCGCGGATCACCACGGAGTCGGTCAGCACCCGCCTCTCCACCGCCGCCGTCAGGACGTCCGGCGCCGGCGGCTCGCTGTCCGCGGCCGCCTGGGCGGGCGACTTGATCATCGTCGAGGCGGCCACCCCGCCCCCGGCCAGCACCACCGCCGCCGCCATGACCAGCACCAGCGCCCGCCGCCGTCGCCGGACCCCCCGGTCGCCGCCCACCTCGTCGTCCGCCGGTTCCTCCGGCGTGACGTCCGGCCCCTCGAACTCGGCCACGACCCACCCTCGTTCCGAAAATAGATCCAACTGTCCAACTATGCAGACGACCTGACCATCCGTCAGGGTTGTCGGCGAATTTCGGGCTCAGCCCGCCACCGCCCTGGCCGCCGCCTGCGCGTAGCGCTTCTCGGCGTCGGCGACCTCCTTCAGCAGCTGGGCGTTCTGCTCGACGATCCGCTGCTCCACCTGCGAACGGACCTGGAACCACACCTCCGCCGGCCGACTGCCCGCCCGGCAGTCGGCGTCAGCCCGGGCGACCGCCAGTTCCTGGGCCCCGGCGGCGCCGACCACCTTCTCGAACTGCTGCGCCGCCTCCTGCGGACTCGCGTACGCGTACCCGCTCGGCTTCATGCACCCCGACCACTGGGCGAGCGCCGCCACCAGCCGCGGGTCGGCCGCGGTCTGCTGGTCCGCCTGCGCCGTCAGCTCCCTCAGCCGGCTCCGGGCCGAGTTCCCGGCCGGATCCGCCGCCGCCAGCCCGGCCGCGGCCTCCTTGGCGCACTTGGCCGCCGCGGCGCTCCCCGCCGAGTCGGCGACGACGGGCTGCCCGGTCTCCGGAGGCTTCGCGTCCCGGCCGTGGGCGGAGCCGGCGTAGCCGAAGTCCTTCAGCGCCTGGACGTCCGGCCAGGCGTACGGGTTCACGGCCGTCCCCTGCGCCTTCTGCTGGGCCAGGATCTGCTCGGCCGTCACCGGCGGCCGTTCGGTGGCCTGGTAGCCCTGGTCCCGGGCGCACTTCGCGGCGAGCTTGTTCAGGGCGTTCGCGGAGACGGCCTGGCTCTCCGCGTCCCCCCGCGTCGCCGCCTCCAACGGCAGCCCCGCGTCGCGCGCGGCCTCGGCGGCCCCGGGTCCGGCGGCGGTCTGGGACGGGGGCGGCGCGGCCGCCGGGGCCGAGGAGGTCCCGTCACCGGCGCCGGAGGAGCACCCGGCCAGTGCCAGCGCCGCCGCCACGGCCGGCAGCAGCGCCCGCGGGCACCGCCGGGCCGCCCGTCCGCCGTCCGCCCCGTCCTTCGCCGCCGCCTCCGGCGCCGCCTTCGACCACATGAACTCGTCCACGCCCCACCCTCGTTCCGAATAGCCGGCCGACCTGTCGAACCGAGCAGACCGGTTGACCCGGCATCGGGGTTGTCACGCGCTGTCCGGGGCGCCAGGCCGCCGGGCCGGGCCGCCCCCGTCAGGAGGCGAGGGTCTGGGCGGCGACGCGCAGCCGGTCCTCGTTGTCCTTGCGGACCTGGGCGAGGGCCGGGGCGTTCTGCTCGATGAGCTGGGTCTCGTAGGCCGCCTCGACGGTGAACCAGACACCGACCACATTGGCCTGCGCCTTGCAGCCGACGTCGGCCACCGCCGTGGCGCGCTCCACGTCGGTGGGGGCGGCGGAGGCCCAGCGCGGGTCGTCCAGGACCCTGATCGGGTCGGCGTAGTCGTAGCCCTCGGCCTTCATGCACTCGGACCAGGTCCGGAAGACGGCCAGCACCCGGTCGTCGGTCTTGGACTTCTCCCGGGCGGTGGCGTCGATGTCGCGGGCGAGCTGGGCGTCCCCGCCGCCGAGCTTCTCCTTGCTCTCGCCCAGGCAGCCGCCCTTGGGGATCGTCGCGCCGTTGTAGTCCTGCCCGCCCTGGCCGCTCTTGACGTTCGCGGAGGTGCTGCCGGTCAGCACCAGCCGGGTGGAGTCGGAGAGCTGGGGCGGCGCCGGAGCGGGGGTGGGCTGGTCGCCCGCCGCCGCGTGGTAGCCGTTCGCCTGGGCGCCGGCCGCGGTCGTCTCCAGGTAGCGGCGGTCGGTGCGGCTGCGCGGCCGGTTCCCGCCGGGGATCTGCGGCGGGGCCTGGTACTGGATGCCGAACCGCGCCATGCAGCGGCTCACCAGCACGGACGCGGCCCGCTCCAGCTGGTCCCGCTGCTCGTAGCTGAGCAGGTAGGGGTCGATCGGCAGGGCCTGGTCGGCGGCGGTGGCGATGGTGGGCGGCGCCGAGACCGACGGGACGCCCTTGACCTGCGTCGACGTGCCCTTGCCCGGCTCGGACGGGGAGCTGCTGCAGGCCGCTGCGAACAGGGCGAGGACGCCCGCGAGGGCCACTCGGGCCGCGGGCGCCGCGGCCGGACGGGTGTGCGTCATGGCGTGGAGGTCTCCGTGGATCGCGCGAAGGTGCCGGGCGGGCCGGCCCCGGCGGGCCCGGGGGCCCGCCCCCCCGGGGGCGAGAACCCGGGGACTTTGCGGCGCCGGG
>NZ_JBHVIV010000006.1:165509-195120 GCF_042799475.1 Kitasatospora sp. NPDC057692
CTGGGGGTGCGGGGCGCGGGGGACCGCGCCCCGCCCCGGGGCGCCCCCCCCCGGTTGGTCGGGGGGCCCCGCCGCCCGGTGCTGATCAGCCGGTGAACTTGCCGGCCGCGTTGTTGTCGTGCGTGACCGTCAGGTTCTTCTCGTCGTACGCGGCGACCCAGTCGACCCGTCCGCTGCCGCCGCCCGCGCTGAACTCGTACACGGTGAAGGAGGAGTAGGGGTTCCAGTTGTCCACGTAGGCGGCGTGGTTCTTGACGTACACGCCGGCGCCGCCGGAGCCGTAGGCCCCGGGGTTGAAGCGGTAGAGCGTGCCGTAGTTCGGGATGTTGCCCTGCTGCTCGAAGTAGGCGCCGTAGCCGTGCGAGCTGGAGTTGTAGTACAGGCAGGCGCTGTAGGTGTGGCAGTCCCCGTCGAGGGCGGAGGCCTGCGGGGCGACCGCCACGCCCAGGCCGACGGCGGCGAACAGTGCCGCGCCGGCGCCGGTGATTCGCTTGAGGTTCATCGGAGATTCCTTCGGACTGCCCGCCGGTTGCGCACCGGCGGGACCGCGAAGGAGAGGAGCGCACAATGCTCCCCCCCAAGAGCTGCCGGGATGTGCGAGAGAACGCCCGGCGGTTATGAATTTAGGCGGCGGTTCGGGTCACGACCATTGTCCGCAAGGACAGTTGGCGATGCGGTGGTAGAGCGCGACCATGGCGAGGCGCAGCCGCGAGTCGACGCCGAGGCGGTCCATCAGGGCCGCCACGTGGGCCTTGACGGTGCGTTCGGTGATGCCGAGGCGGTCGGCGACCTCCTGGTTGGAGAGGTCCAGGACCAGGAGGTGGAGCACCTCTTCCTGGCGGCCGCTCAGGCTGTCGATCCGGGACGCCGAGACGCGCAGGTCGTCCAGGGCGTCGTCGACGGCCGTGATGGTTCCGTGCATGTGTTTCCCCCCTCAGTGCCAGCCGCTCCTCGACGGGGAGCGGTGGGTGACGGGGCCCCGTCTTTCGACGCTAGCACGGCCGGAGCACGGGAGATGATCACCCGTGGTCGCGATGGGGGGACCGTGGGTGATTGTCCTCGTTCGTGGAGGTGTGATGTGCGTCACACCTCCCGGGTGTCAGCTCGGGCGGTTGCGCTCGTAGACCAGGCGCAGGCCGATCAGGGTCAGCCAGGGCTCGTGGACGTCGATCGAGCCGGCCTCGCCGAGGACGAGCGGGGCCAGGCCGCCGGTGGCGATCACCTGGACGTCGTCGGGGTCCTTGGAGAGTTCGCGGGCCATCCGGTCGACCAGGCCGTCGACCTGGCCGGCGAAGCCGTAGAGGATGCCGGACTGCATGCCCTCGACGGTGTTCTTGCCGATCACGTTGCGCGGGCGGGTCAGTTCGATCTTGCGCAGCAGGGCGCCGCGGTTGCCGAGCGCCTCGACGGAGATCTCGATGCCGGGGGCGATCGCGCCGCCGACGTAGTCGCCGCGGGCGTTGACCGCGTCGAAGGTGGTGGCGGTGCCGAAGTCGACCACGATGCACGGGCCGCCGTAGAGGTGATTGGCGGCCAGCGCGTTGACGATGCGGTCGGCGCCGACCTCCTTGGGGTTGTCCATCAGGACGTGCACCCCCGTCTTCACCCCCGGCTCCACGATCACCGCGGGGACGTCGCCGTAGTAGCGGCGCGTCACCTCGCGGAACTCGTGGAGCACGGAGGGGACGGAGGAGCAGATCGCCAGGCCCTCGACCTTCGCGTCGGCGATCGCCGTGCGCGATCCCTGCGAGCCCATCAGGCCGTGCAGCAGCACCGCCAGTTCGTCCGCCGTGCGGCGCGGATCGGTGGAGATCCGCCAGGTCTCGACGACCTCCTCACCGCCGAACAGGCCGAGGGTGGTCTGGGTGTTGCCGACGTCGATGGTGAGCAGCATGGGGTGCTTTCTTCGTCGAGGGCCAGCGGACGGGCGGAGCGGGGCGTGCGGACGGACGGGTGGTCAGGCGCGCAGGTCCAGGCCGATGTCCAGGATCGGCGAGGAGTGGGTCAGCGCGCCCACCGCCAGGTAGTCGACACCAGTCTGGGCGACCTCGCGCGCGGTGGCCAGAGTGAGTCCGCCGGACGCCTCCAGCCTGGCCCGGCCGGCCACCAGGGCGACCGCCTCGACCAGCTGCGGGACGGTGAAGTTGTCCAGCAGGATCAGGTCCGCCCCGGCCTCCAGGACCGGCGCGATCTGCTCCAGGGTGTCGACCTCGACCTCGACCGGCAGGTCCGGGTAGGCGGCCCGCACGGCCCGGAACGCCTCGGCCACGCCGCCGGCCGCGACCACGTGGTTGTCCTTGACCAGGGCCGCGTCCGACAGCGCCATCCGGTGGTTGGCGCCGCCGCCGCAGCGGACCGCGAACTTCTCCAGCGCGCGCAGGCCCGGGGTGGTCTTGCGGGTGTCGCGGACCACCGCGCCGGTGCCCTCCAGGGCGTCCGCCCAGGCCCGGGTGGCGGTGGCGATGCCGGACAGGTGGCAGAGCAGGTTCAGCGCGCTGCGCTCCGCGGTCAGCAGGTCCCGGGTGCGGGAGCGGACCGAGAGCAGCACCTGGCCGGCCTCGACCCGGTCGCCGTCCTGGACGTGCCGCTCGACCTCGAACTCCTCCTCGCAGACCAGCGAGACGACCGCCTCGGCGATCCGCAGGCCCGCCACCACGCCGGCCTGGCGGGCGGTGAAGTCGGCGGTGGCGACGGCGTCGGCCGGCACGGTCGCCACCGAGGTGACGTCCTCGCCGCCGGCCAGGTCCTCGGCCAGCGCCAGGGTGGCGATGTCCTCGACCTCGATCGGGTCCAGTCCGGCCTCCTCCAGCAGCTCGGCGAGCTGCGGGTCCAGGCCGGTCTCGTAGCCCTCGCCGTCCCCGCAGGCGCAGCCGTCGCCGCAGCCGCCGGCCAGCGGGAGCTCCTCGTGCTCGTGCTCGTGCAGGTGGGTCAGATCGGTCGCGTCGGTCATGGTGCTACTGCTCCTCGGGGGTGCTGACGGTGCCGCCGGAGGCGGTGAGGGTGGTGATCAGGTGGCGCAGCCCGTGCGCGTCGTCCCGCTCCGGGAAGTCCTCGCGCCAGTGGCAGCCGCGGGTCTCCTCGCGCTGCGCGGCGGCGGTGACCAGCGCGTCGGCGACCAGCAGCAGGTTGGCGGCCTCCCAGGTCTCCACCCGGGGGTCGGCCGGCTTCTGCTCGGCGGCGTCGGTGCGGGCCTGCTCGGCGAGCAGCGCCAGTCCCTGCGCCGTGGCGGCCATCGACGCGGCCGAGCGCAGGACGCCCGCACCGCGCGACATCAGTCGCTGGATCTCGGCCCGCGCCTCGGGCGCGGGCAGCGGTACCGGGTGGGCGGCGCGGGCGGCCGCCGCGTCGACGGCGCGCGCGGGCAGTTCGCCGGCCGCGTGCCGGGCGGCCAGGTCGGCGGCGATCCGCTCGGCGAAGACCAGGCCCTCCAGCAGTGAGTTGGAGGCCAGCCGGTTGGCCCCGTGCACACCGGTGCAGGCGACCTCGCCGCAGGCGTAGAGGCCGGGGACGGAGGTGCGGCCGCGGCGGTCGGTGCGCACCCCGCCGGAGGCGTAGTGCGCGGCCGGGGCGATCGGGATCGGCTCGGTGACCGGGTCGATGCCGTGCGAGCGGCAGGACGCCAGGATCGTCGGGAACCGCCGCTCCCACATGGCGGCGCCGAAGTGCCGCCCGTCGAGGTACATGTGCCGGGTGCCCTGGAGCTGCATCCGGCGGGTGATCTCCTTGGCGACGATGTCGCGCGGGGCCAGCTCGGCCAGCTCGTGCCGGCCGACCATGAACCGCACGCCGTCCGCGTCGACCAGGTGGGCGCCCTCGCCGCGGACCGCCTCGGAGATCAGCGGCTGCTGGCCGTGGGCGTCCGGGCCGAGCCAGAGCACGGTGGGGTGGAACTGGACGAACTCCAGGTCGGTGACCTCGGCGCCGGCCCGCAGCGCGAGCGCCACGCCGTCACCGGTGGAGACCGTCGGGTTGGTGGTGGCCGAGAAGACCTGGCCCATGCCGCCGGTGGCGAGCACCACCGCGCGGGCCAGGACGGCGCCGACGCCGTCCCGCTGCCCCTCGCCCATCACGTGCAGGGTCAGCCCGGCCGCGTGCCCGTCGGCGTCGGTGAGCAGGTCGAGGACGAGGGCGTGCTCGATGAGCTCCACCTCGGGGTCCTGCCGTACGGCCTCGACCAGGGCACGGGATATCTCGGCGCCGGTGGCGTCGCCGCCGGCGTGCGCGATCCGGTTGCGGTGGTGGCCGCCCTCGCGGGTGAGCAGGATCGCGCCGTCGGTGCCCCGGTCGAAGGCGGCGCCGACCGCGATCAGCCGGCGGACCGCGTCCGGGCCCTCGGTGACCAGGGTGCGGACGGCGTCCTCGTCGCACACCCCGGCGCCGGCCACCAGGGTGTCGGCCAGGTGCTGCTCGGGGGTGTCCCCCTCGCCCAGGGCGGCCGCGATGCCGCCCTGGGCCCAGCGGGTGGAGCCCTCGTCCAGCATCGCCTTGGTGACCACCAGGACCCTCAGGCCGGCCTTGCGGGCGTTGAGCGCGACGGTGAGTCCGGCCACGCCGGAGCCGACCACGACGACGTCGGTGTCGGTGGTCCAGCCCGGCGCGGGGGCGGTGAGGCGGTGCGTGACGGCGGACATGGCGTGATGGCTCCTTAGCGCGCGGCGGCGTCGACGGCGCCGCTGCCGCCACGGTACGCCGCGTCCCCGCGCAGCAGTCCGGTGCCCTCCCCGGCCTCGGCCGGGTCCCCGCCGGTGCCGGTGATCCGGTTCTGCCCGTCGACGAAGACGACCTTGGGGAGGTAGCCCTTGGCCTCGGCGGTGTCCATCTGCCCGTAGGCGATCAGGATGACGAGGTCGCCGGGGTGGACCAGGCGGGCGGCGGCGCCGTTGATGCCGATGACGCCGGAGCCGCGCGGGCCGGCGATGGTGTACGTCTCCAGCCGGGCGCCGTTGTTGATGTCGACGATGTGGACCAGCTCGCCGGGGAGCAGGTCGGCGGCGTCGAGCAGGTCCTCGTCCACCGTGACCGAGCCGACGTAGTGCAGGTCGGCCTGGGTCACGGTGGCCCGGTGGATCTTGGACTTGAGCATGGTGCGGAGCATTGCGGGTCACGCCTCCTGTGAGTGCATGCCTAGGGGGAACTGCCGAGCGGACGTAACGGTCGTTGGCTACCGGACGGTTCTGTGCCGGTCGCTCATCCGCCTAGCGGCAGATGACGTGGACGTTGTCGATCAGGCGGGTGGCGCCCACCTTCGCGGCCACGGCCAGCACGGCCTCGCCCTGGAAGTCGTCCGGCGCCTCGGTGAAGTCGTGCGGATCGATCAGGGCGAGGTAGTCGAGGTCGACGCCCTCGGCGGCGTCGAGCACGGCCCCGGCGGCCTCGCGCACGGCCTTCGGGCCCCGCGCGGCCGCGTCCCGGCCGGCGAACAGCGCCTCGGACAGGGCGAGCGCGCGGGTGCGCTCCTCCGCCGAGAGGTAGCGGTTGCGGGAGGAGAGCGCCAGGCCGTCCTCCTCGCGGGTGGTCGGCACACCGACGACCTCGACGTCGAAGTCGAGGTCGGCCACCATCCGGCGGACGATCGCCAGCTGCTGGGCGTCCTTCTCGCCGAAGAAGGCGAAGTCCGGGTCGGTGATGTGCAGCAGCTTGGCGACCACGGTCAGCACGCCGTCGAAGTGGCCGGGCCGGGTGGCGCCCTCGTAGCGCGCGCCCATCGGGCCGGCGGCCAGCCGCACCTGCGGCTCGCCGTTCGGGTAGACCTCGTCGACGGACGGCGCGAAGACCACGTCGGCGCCGTTGGCCTCGGCGAGCCGGACGTCCTCGTCCAGGGCGCGGGGGTAGCGCTCCAGGTCCTCGCCGGCGCCGAACTGCAGCGGGTTGACGAAGACCGTGACGGCGACCCGGCCGTCCCGGCCGACCTGCTTGCGGGCGGCGCGGATCAGCGCGGCGTGGCCCTCGTGCAGGGCGCCCATCGTCATCACGACCGCGTTGTCCACGGGCTGCTCGTCCGGCCAGAACGCCGCCTCGAAGTCGTCGACGGTGCGCGTGACCACGGCCCGGTGGACCTTCGGGGCGCGCTGGGCCTTGCCCGGCTGCTTGCCGCGTGCCATTACTGCTTCTCCTCGTTCAGTACGTCCAGCAGCGCCGCCGCCGACGCTTCGTCGATCGTCCCGTGGGCCAGGGCCCGCTGGGCGGTGGCGCGGGCCATCGCCCGGTAGGCGGCCGGGATGTCCGGGGACACCGTACTGAGCTGCGCCAGGTGGCGCCGCACGGTGCCGGCGTCGCCCCGGGCGACCGGGCCGGTGAGGGCCGCGTCGCCGGAGCGCAGCGAGTTGTCGAGCGCGGCGCCGAGCAGAGGGCCGAGCATCCGGCCGGGCTCGGCGACGCCGGCCGAGCGCAGCAGCTCCATCGCCTGCGCGACCAGCGTGACCAGGTGGTTGGCGCCGTGCGCCAGGGCGGTGTGGTACCGCGGGCGGACGTCCTCGGGCACCCACTCGGGCTCGCCGCCCATCTCCACCACCAGCGCCTCGGCGACCGGGCGCAGCTCCTCCGGGGCGGTCACCCCGAACGGGCAGCCGGCCAGTCGGGCCAGGTCGACGGAGGTGCCGGTGAAGGTCATCGCGGGGTGCAGCGCGAGCGGCAGCGCGCCGGCCCGGACGGCAGGCTCCAGCACGGCCACGCCGTGCGCGCCGGAGGTGTGCACCAGCAGCTGGCCGGGGCGGACGGCCCCGGTGGCGGCCAGGCCGGCCACCAGGTCGGCCAGCGCGTCGTCGGGGACGGTGAGCAGGACGAGGTCGGCGGCGGCCAGCACCTGCGGCGGGGTGACCACCCGCACGCCCGGCAGCAGCGCCTCGGCGCGGCGGCGGGAGGCGGCGGACACCCCGGAGGCGGCGACCACCTTGTGGCCGGCGAGCTGCAGGGCGGCGCCGAGCGCCGGGCCGACCCGGCCGGTGCCGACCACGCCCACGGCGAGGCGGGCGGGGCGGTTGCCGGGGTCGGCCGGATCGTCGAGTGGGGACAGATCGCCGTAGTCGGACAGACTCACGCACCCACCTTTGTCCAGGGGTCCCGTTCCGGTCCACTCGACGGGTACCGGACGTACCGGCCCATTCTACGGGGGGTCGGGAACGGGACCGAGCGGGCCCGGGGGCCCGGGCGGGCTCAGTCCGCGGCGCCGGCCCGGATCAGGCCCGCCTCGTAGGCCAGCACCACCGCCTGGACGCGGTCGCGCAGGTTCAGCTTGGCCAGGATCCGGCCGACGTGGGTCTTCACGGTGGCCTCGGAGAGCACCAGCCGGGCCGCGATCTCGCCGTTCGACAGGCCCTGCGCGACCAGCAGGAACACCTCGCGCTCGCGCTCGGTGAGCGGGCCGAGGGTGTCCGTGCGGCCGGGGCCGCTCTGCGGGGTGGGCAGCACCTCGGCGAACCGGTCGATCATGCGGCGGGTGGTGGTCGGCGCGACCACCGCGTCCCCGCCGTGCACGGCGCGGATCGCGGCCACCAGCTCGGTCGGCGGCACGTCCTTGAGCAGGAAGCCGCTGGCACCGGCCTTGAGCGCGGCGAAGGCGTACTCGTCGAGGTCGAAGGTGGTCAGGATGAGCACGTGCGGGGCGTCCGGCAGCGGGCTGCCGTCCTCGGCGAGACAGATCCGCCGGGTCGCCTGCACGCCGTCCAGCCGGGGCATCCGGACGTCCATCAGGATCACGTCCACCGCGGTGTGCCGGAGCTTCTCCAGGGCCTGGGCGCCGTCCCCGGCCTCGGCGGCGATCTCGATGTCGCCCTGCGACTGCAGGATCATCCGGAATCCGGTGCGCAGCAACTCCTGGTCGTCGACCAGCATCACGCGGATGGTCAAGGGTGGCTCCTAGGTCCTCGGGGGGAACGGCGGGGGGTCGGTGGGCGCCCGGGGCCCGGGGTCAGTGGGCCGCCTTGAGCGGCAGCACGGCGCGGATCCGGAAACCGCCGCCGGGGCGCGGCCCGACGTCGAGGCTTCCGCTGACCATGCCGACCCGCTCGCGCATGCCGATCAGCCCGTGCCCCTGGCCGTCGGTACCGCCGGCGGCCAGCTGCTCGTCGGTGCTGCCGCGGCCGTCGTCCTCGACCAGGACGGCCAGCTCGCGCTCGCCGAAGTCGACCGAGACCCGGGCGTGCACATCGGGGCCGCCGTGCTTGCGGACGTTGGTCAGCGCCTCCTGGACGATCCGGTAGACGGTCAGCTCGACGCCGCGCGGCAGTTCGCGCGGATCGCCCGAGGTGGCGAAGTCCACCGGGAGGCCGGCCGTGCGGACCTGGTCGAGCAGATCGGGCAGCTCCTCGACACCCGGCTGCGGCACGTACTCCTCGCCCTTGGTGTCGGCGGTGCGCAGCACGCCGAGCAGCCGGCGCATCTCGACCAGCGCCTGCCGGCCGGTGGAGGCGATGGTGCCCAGCGCCTCCTTGGCCTGCTGGGGGGAGTTGTCCAGGACGTAGGCGGCGCCGTCCGCCTGGACGATCATCACCGAGACGTTGTGCGCGACCACGTCGTGCAGCTCGCGGGCGATCCGCGCCCGCTCGGCGGCGACCGCCACCTTGGCCTGGGCGTCGCGCTCGCGCTCCAGCCGGGACGCGCGGTCCTCCAGCTCCACCAGGTAGGCCCGGCGGACCCGGGTGAGCCGCCCCCAGGCCCAGCAGAGGATGAACGGGGTGGTCATCATCCCGGCGTAGAACAGCGACTCGGGAATGGAGTACGCGACGTAGCTGATGTCGCCGTCGGGCAGCCGGGTGGCCTTCTCCGGGTGGATCTGCCAGAACACCAGCGGGCCGGCCAGCAGTCCGCCGGCCAGGGCCGCCCGGGACGTCCAGGGCCGGCCGAACGCGGCACCCGTGTAGGCGAAGACCAGATAGGCGATGCTGGAGATCGCCGGGGTGACGTCGAGCGCCACCTGGGTGAGCCCGACCGCGATCGCGGCGGCCACCGTCAGGTCGGGGAACCGGCGCCGGAACACCATCAGCAGCGGCAGGACGACGGCGACGACGACCTGGACCGCGGCGCGCCAGCCGTCGTTGCCGCTGCCCTCCTCCGGCAGGAGGCCGAGCAGGAGCACCAACGCCGCCCAAGCGGAGTCGACCACCATGGGGTGACGGCGGAGCCAGGCGTTGAGTCGATGCACAGGTCAAGCGTAGGCAGCCGCGGCGTGTCCCAAGGTCCGCCGGGAGGGCGATCCGGCCTACTCCCTAGGTCGGAGAGGACGGAGTACCGATGCCGTACGGATTGGGCGGGTACGGGCCGGGTGTGTAGCGTCCCGCCCCATGACCTGGATGCGGTGGGCGCCCGCGACCGAGCGCGCCCTCTACGGACCCGACGGCGGCTTCTACCGCAGGCCGGAGGGCCCGGCCGGGCACTTCCGGACCTCGGTGCACGCCTCCGCGCTGTTCGCCCGGGCGGTGGCCCGGCTGCTGCTGGAGGTGGACGCGGCGCTCGGCCGTCCGGAGGAACTGGCCTTCGTCGACGTCGGGGCCGGGCGGGGCGAGCTGGTCGCCGGGGTGCTGGCGGAGCTGCCGGAGGCGGTGGGGGAGCGGCTGCGGGTGTACGCGGTGGAGCTCGCCGACCGCCCGCCGCGGCCGCCCGCGGCGCTGTCCACAGGGCTGTGGACAGCGCCGCGGTGGGAGGCGGTGGTGTGGACGGACCGGGTGCCGCGCGGCGCCACCGGGCTGCTGTTCGCCAACGAGTGGCTGGACAACGTGCCGCTGGACACCGGCGAGGTCGGCGAGGACGGGCGGCTGCGCTACCTGGAGGTGGACACCGCGACCGGCGAGGAGCGGCTCGGCGGGCCGGTGGAGGCCGCCGACGCGGCCTGGGCCGCCCGCTGGTGGCCGGCCGAACGCCCCGGGGACTTCGCCGAGTTCGGCACCCCCAGGGACGCCGCCTGGGCGGAGGCGGTGGACGGCCTGGACCGCGGCCTGGCCGTCGCCGTCGACTACGGGCACACCGCCGACCGCCGCCCGCCGTTCCCCACCCGGACCGGCTTCCTGGCCGGCCGCGAGGTGGCCCCGGTGCCCGACGGCTCCTGCGACGTCACCGCGCACGTCGCGCTGGACGCCGTCGCCGTCCCCGGTCTCCACAGCCTGTGGACGACCCAGCGGGAGGCGCTGCGGGCGCTCGGCGTCAGCGGCGCCCGGCCCTCGCTCGCCCTCGCCTCCTCCGACCCGGCCGGCTACCTGCGGGCCCTCGGCGGCGCCGGCGAGGGCGCGGAGCTCACCGACCCGGGCGGCCTCGGAGCGTTCGGCTGGCTCGCGCAGGCCGTCCGGATGCCGGTACCGGCGAGCCTGGAGGCGCTGCCGGGATGGCAGACTCTCACCCCATGAGGGAGACCACGGTCGGCATCGGGGCGGGAGCCGAGAACTTCACGGGCGAGGCGGGCGCCACCGACATGGTGCTCAACATCGGCCCGCAGCACCCGGCCACCCACGGCGTGCTGCGACTGCGGCTGGTGCTGGACGGCGAGCGCATCGTCAGCGCCGAGCCGGTGATCGGCTACATGCACCGGGGTGCCGAGAAGCTCTTCGAGGCCCGGGACTACCGGCAGATCATCATGCTGGCCAACCGGCACGACTGGCTCTCGGCCTTCTCCAACGAGCTGGGCGTGGTGCTCGGCGTCGAGCGGATGCTGGGCATGGAGGTGCCCGAGCGGGCGGTGTGGATCCGCACCCTGCTCGCCGAGCTGAACCGCGTCCTCAACCACCTGATGTTCCTCGGCTCCTACCCCCTGGAGCTGGGCGGGATCACCCCGATCTTCCACGCCTTCTCCGGCCGCGAGGACCTCCAGCACGTGCTGGAGGAGGCCTCCGGCGGCCGGATGCACTACATGTTCAACCGGGTCGGCGGCCTGAAGGAGGACCTGCCGGCCGGCTGGCTCGGCCGGGTCCGCGCCGCCGTCGGCGTCGTCCGCTCCCAGCTGCCGGTCTTCGAGGAGCTGGTGCTGGGCAACGAGATCTTCCGTGCCCGCACCGCCGGGGTCGGCGTCCTCACCCGGGCGCAGGCCGAGGCGTACGGGGTCAGCGGCCCGATCGCGCGGGCCAGCGGCCTGGACTTCGACCTGCGCCGCGACGAGCCCTACCTCGCGTACGGCTCCGAGGAGCTGCGGCAGGTGCTGACCGTGGTCACCCGGGAGGAGGGCGACTGCCTGGCCCGCTTCGAGTGCCTGCTGGAGCAGACGGTCAACGCGCTGGACCTCGCCGACGCCTGCCTGGACAAGCTGGCCGGGCTCGCCCCCGGGCCGGTCAACCTGCGGCTGCCCAAGGTGCTCAAGGCTCCCGAGGGCAGCACCTACGCCTGGACGGAGAACCCGCTCGGCGTCAACGGCTACTACCTGGTGTCGCGCGGCGACAAGACGCCGTGGCGGCTCAAGCTGCGCTCGGCGTCGTTCAACAACATCCAGGCGCTCACCG
Source organism: Kitasatospora sp. NPDC057692 (assembly GCF_042799475.1). NCBI lineage: Bacteria > Bacillati > Actinomycetota > Actinomycetes > Kitasatosporales > Streptomycetaceae > Kitasatospora > Kitasatospora sp. NPDC057692. The sequence continues at coordinate 176,927 of NZ_JBHVIV010000006.1, forward strand.
AGCTGCTGCCGGGGACGCTGGTCGCCGACATGGTGGCGATCCTGGGCTCGATGTTCTTCGTCGTCGGCGACATCGACAAGTGAGCCGGGGAGGGGGCGGGGCGGTTCCGCCCGGCCCCCTCGCCGCTGCCCGTTCTCAGGCCAGCTGGTCCTTCGGCTCCTGATCCTTGGCCTACTTGTCCTTCGCCGCCTTGGGCTTCTTCGCCGGGTCGGCCGGGTGCGGGGCCACCTTCCGGTCGCCCTTGGTGGCGATCCGCTCCTCGCACAGCCCCGCGAGCACCCGGTAGGCGGCCCGGCCCATCAGCTCGGTCAGCTCCGGGCGGTAGCTGACGTAGACCGGGTCGGCGCCCTGGTGGGCGTCCGGGCTGCCGGTGCACCACCAGTGCAGGCCGTGCCCGCCCGGGCCCCAGCCGCGCCGGTCGTACTCGCCGATGGTGACCTGGAGGTAGCGGGTGTCGTCCGGGCGGTCGATCCAGTCGTAGGTGCGGCGCACCGGCAGCTGCCAGCAGACGTCCGGCTTGGTCTCCAGCGGCTCGCGGCCCTCCTTGAGGGCGAGCGCGTGCAGGGCGCAGCCCGCTCCGCCGGCGAAGCCGGGGCTGTTCACGAAGATGCAGGCGCCGTTGACCCGCCGGGTCTGGCGGTCGCCGTCCTCGTCGAACATGGTGATGCCGCCGTCGGTCCTGATCCGGCCCTTGGCGTCGGTGCCGTGCGGGTGGTTCTCCCACAGCTCCGGGGTCAGCCGGGCCGCGTGGCCGGTGACGCGCTTCTCGTCGTCCTCGTCCGAGTAGTGCGCGCCCAGCGTGCAGCAGCCGTCGGACTCGCCCCGGCCCTCGCGGATGCCCTGGCAGCCCTGGCCGAAGATGCACGACCAGCGGGAGGTCAGCCAGGTCAGGTCGCAGCGGAAGACCTGCTCCGCGTCGTCCGGGTCGGTGAACTCGACCCAGGCGCGCGGGAAGTCGAGCGGGACCTCGGGACGGAGCTCGGAGCGGAGCACCGGCATCGCGAGGTCGACGGCGGTCGGGCCGACGGCCGTCGGCTTGGCCTTCTTCCCCTTGGAGGTGCTGCTGCTGTGCTTGGACGTGTCTGCTGCTGCCACTCGGCAAGGGTAGAGCCTTCGCGGGGCGGCGAACCGTCCGTGGCCACGGGGTTTACGGTGAGTTCACCGCGCGGTGGGCGGCCGGCGGCACGGTTCGGTCCGGACGGCGTCCGCCGGCTCGCCCCGGCGGACGCCGCGCGCGCCGACCTGCCGACGGCGGACGCCGCGACGGCCCGCCGCTGCGACGCCTCGCTCAGCGCCTTCGTCGACTCCCCCGACCTGTTCGCCGACTGGCTGCCGGGCCTGCGCGGGCTCGATCCGGAGTCCGCCGCACCGACCCTCCACCTCCCGGGTGAACGCCGGAACAACACCGTCCGAATACCGTTCGAACGCCCGTGTCGAACCCGCCGCCCGATGCCCGCCGGAGCCGCGATCACGGCCCGGACCAGCACGAACACCCCGCACGACCGGTCTCCTCCGGCGCCGGATCGCGTAGCGTGGAGAGTTATGCGACTCGGTGTGCTCGACGTAGGTTCCAACACGGTCCACTTCCTCGTGGTGGACGCCCATCCGGGCGCCGCCCCCCTGCCCGCCTACTCCCACAAGGCCGAGCTGCGGCTCGCCGAACTCCTCGACGAGCAGGGTGCGATCAGTGAGACCGGCGTCGAGCGGCTGATCGGCATGGTCGCCTCCTCGCTGCGGGTGGCCGAGGACAAGGGCGTGGTCGACATATTGCCCTTCGCGACCTCCGCCGTGCGCGAGGCCGCCAACGGCGAGGCGGTGCTGCAGCGGGTCGCCGAGGAGACCGGCGTCGAGCTGCGGGTGCTCTCCGGTCAGGACGAGGCCCGGCTGACCTTCCTGGCGGTCCGCCGCTGGTTCGGCTGGTCCTCCGGCCGACTGCTCAACCTCGACATCGGCGGCGGCTCGCTGGAGATCGCCTGCGGTCTGGACGAGCAGCCCGACGCGGCCTGCTCGCTGCCGCTCGGCGCCGGCCGGCTCACCGCCCGCTGGCTGCCCGGCGACGTCGCCGACCCCGAGCAGCTGCGCGGCCTCAGGCGGCACATCCGCGCCGAGATCGCCACCGTCGTCGGCGAGATCTCCCGCCTCGGGGCCCCGGACCACGCCGTCGCCACCTCCAAGACCTTCAAGCAGCTGGCCCGGATGACCGGAGCCGCCCCGGCCGACGCCGGTCCGTACGCGGACCGCCGGCTCACCCGCAACAACCTCGCCGCCTGGCTGCCCCGGCTCTCCGCGATGACGGTCGCCGAACGGGCGCAGATCCCCGGCGTCTCCGAGGGCCGGGCCAAGCAGCTGCTGGCCGGCGCGCTGGTCGCCGACGCCGCGATGGACCTGTTCGGCCTGGACGAGCTGGACGTCTGTCCCTGGGCGCTGCGCGAGGGGATCATCCTGCGCCGCCTGGACGCCATGGACAGTGCCGCCGACCGCCGCCGGCCCGCCCTCACCCCCTGACGGGGGGCGCCCGGGACGCCGGGCGGGCACCGACCCGCTCCCCGTTCCGGGCGCGGTCCGCTTACGCTGTCTCCCGTGGCGCAACCAGCGGACGAGGACGGAACGCGGGAGGGCCGCGCTCCCGAGGACGGGCAGCCGCGGCACGACACCCCGCGCCGTGCCGCCCGCGACACGGCCGCCGGTCCGCCTGCCGAAGGACCGCCCGCGGAGGAACCCTCCGCGGAAGGACCGCCCGCGGAGGAGCCCCCCGCCACCGGGACCCCGGACCGGGCCCGGAAGACGGCTGGGCAGACCGAGCGGTCCGCCCCCCGGTCCGCCCGCCCCCGCAAGCTCGGCAAGGCCGCCCGCGACGCCGCCGGCGGCGTCGCCGAGAAGGCGGCCCGCAAGGCCGCTACCCGGGCGGCGACCAAGGCGTCCACCAAGGCGTCCACCGCGACCGCCGCCAAGACGGCGGGCAGGGCCACGGCCGACGCCCCCGACCGGACCGCGGCCACCACGTCCGGCCGGACCGCGGCCAAGCCGCCCGCCAAGGCCCCCGCCCCCGCCCCCGGCAAGGCCGCCCCCGCCAAGACCAGGGCCCCCGCCGCCCAGCCCGCCCGCGGCACCCGCACCGCCCGGGCGGCCGGCGCCGCCAAGGCCGCCGTCCAGTCCGTGAAGTCCGTCAAGGCCGCCCGCCAGGCCGCCGCCCGCCCCCCGCTGCTGCGCACCACCGACCGCCTGGTGCTGCCCGCCCACCCGACCCTGCACATCCCGGACACCAAGGTCGTCCTGTCCACCGCCTCGGTCTACCCGGCCAACACCGCGGTCGCCTTCGAGCTGGCCGCCAGGCTCGGCTACGACGGCGTCGAGGTGATGGTCTGGAACGACCCGGTCAGCCAGGACATCGAAGCGCTGCGCCGCCTCTCCGACGCCCACGGCATGCCGATCCTCGCCGTGCACGCGCCGTGCCTGCTGATCACCCAGCGGGTGTGGACCACCGACCCGTGGACCAAGCTGGTCCGCGCCCGGGCGGCGGCCGAGAAGCTCGGCGCGAGCGCGGTCGTCGTCCACCCGCCGTTCCGCTGGCAGCGCCAGTACGCCCGCGAGTTCGTCGAGGGCGTCCACCGGATGGCGGGGGAGACCGATGTGCGCTTCGCCGTCGAGAACATGTACCCGTGGCGCTACAAGGACCGCGAGATGCTGGCGTACGCGCCGGGCTGGGACGTCACCGACGAGGAGTACCGGCACTTCACCATCGACCTCTCGCACGTCGCCACCTCGCGGGTGGACGCCTTCGAGATGGTCGACCGGATGGGGGACCGGCTCGCCCACGTCCACCTGGCGGACGGCTCCGGCTCCGGCAAGGACGAGCACCTCATCCCGGGCCGGGGCAAGCAGCCCTGCGCCGAGTTGCTGGAGCACCTCGCCAGGACCGGGTTCGACGGCCACGTGGTGCTGGAGGTCAACACCCGCCGGGCCGCTTCGCCCGCCGAACGCGAAGCCGATCTCGCCGAGGCGCTGGCCTTCACCCGCTTGCACCTGGCCACCCCCGCGCGCGTACGCTGACAGCATACGAACTGCCTTACTCAGGGGGAGACATGGCGGAACAGGGCGGAACCGGAGCCGTTCCCGGCAGCGACTTCCGCGGGCTCGCGGAGTCGTTCGGCGGGGTGGCGGCGGAGTACGACCGGGCGCGGCCGTCGTACCCGCAGGAGCTGTTCGACGAGCTGGAGCGGCTGTCCGGCCGCGGTCTGCGGGGCGCGCGGGTGCTGGACGTGGGCGCGGGCACCGGTATCTCGACCCGGCTGCTGGCGGCCCGGGGCGCCGACGTGGTCGCGGTGGAGCCGAGCGCGGGCATGGCGGCCCAGTTCCTGGCGAGCGGCCCCGGTCTGGCGCTGGTCCGGGGCAGCGGTGACGACCTGCCGTTCCACGACAGCTCGGCGGACTTCGTCACCTACGCCCAGGCCTTCCACTGGACCGTCCCCGAGCGCTCGATCCCCGAGGCGGTCCGGGTCCTGCGCCCCGGCGGAGCCCTCGCCGCGTGGTGGAACGTGAAGGACAGCGGCGTCGCCTGGGTGCGGGCGATGGGGGAGCGGCTCGCCGCCGCCCTGCCCGAGACCTACCACGGCTACGGCGCCGTCCACGAGTTCGCCTCCCACCTCGTCCCGTACGGGCTGCGGATCGGGACCGCGGTGCTCCACTGGGAGCGCCGGATCACCGTCGACCACCTGATCACCGACCTCTCCTCGCGCTCCTACCTCGCCGCGCTCACCCCGGAGCGGCGCGAGCCGCTGCTGGCCGTGGAGCGGGAGGCGCTGCTGGCGGAGTTCCCGGACGGCTGGGTGATCGAGCCGTACGTGCTGCACCTCACCGTGGCCGTCACCCCGGCCTGACCGCGCGTACGCTGACGTGTGAACCGAACAGTCGTTCCGGGGAGGGGACATGACGGACGTGCAGGAGTTCCGCAAGCTCGCGGAGTCGTTCGGCGGGGTGGCGGCGGAGTACGACCGGGCGCGGCCGTCGTACCCGCAGGAGCTGTTCGACGAGCTGGAGCGGCTGTCCGGCCGCGGTCTGCGGGGCGCGCGGGTGCTGGACGTGGGCGCGGGCACCGGTATCTCGACCCGGCTGCTGGCGGCCCGGGGCGCGGACGTGGTCGCGGTGGAGCCGAGCGCGGGCATGGCGGCCCAGTTCCTGGCGAGCGGTCCGGGGCTGGCGCTGGTCCGGGGCAGCGGTGACGACCTGCCGTTCCACGACAGCTCGGCGGACTTCGTCACCTACGCCCAGGCCTTCCACTGGACCGTCCCCGAGCGCTCCGTCCCCGAGGCGGTCCGGGTGCTGCGCCCCGGCGGAGCGCTCGCCGCGTGGTGGAACGTGATGGACCCGGACGTGCCCTGGGTCCGGGCCGCCGGCGCCCGGGAACGCGCGCTGCTGCCCGGGGCCGTCCGCCAGTTCGACGAGCTGGAGTCGGCGGCCGAGCAGTGGCGCCGCCTCGGTCTGGAGTCCGCCGTCACGGTGCTCCGCTGGGAGCGCCGGACCACCGTCGACGACCTGATCACCGACCTCTCCTCGCGCTCCTACGTCGCCGTCCTCGACGAGGACCGCCGCCGCGTGCTGCTGGAGGGCGAGCGCGAGGCGCTGCGGGCCGAGTTCCCGGACGGCCTGGTCACCGTGCCGTACCTGCTGGACCTCACCCTCGCGGTGGTCCCCGGCTGACCGCATCGCGGACGCGGCGTCCGCCGCCCGGACGGCGGGCGTAGGCTCGACGGACACAGCGGCCCCGCACCCTCCGAACGACCGGGGCCGCCAGCCAGCCTCCGAAGGAGTGGAGCACAGTGCCCGAGCTGAGGTCCCGTACGGTCACCCACGGTCGCAACATGGCAGGCGCCCGGGCGCTTCTCCGGGCGGCCGGCGTAGCCCGCGAGGACTTCGGCAAGCCGATCATCGCGGTCGCCAACTCCTTCACCGAGTTCGTCCCCGGCCACACCCACCTCCAGCCGGTCGGCCGGATCGTCTCCGAGGCGATCAAGGAGGCGGGCGGCATCCCGCGCGAGTTCAACACCATCGCCGTCGACGACGGCATCGCGATGGGCCACGGCGGCATGCTCTACTCGCTGCCCTCGCGCGACCTGATCGCCGACTCGGTCGAGTACATGGTCAACGCGCACTGCGCGGACGCGCTGATCTGCATCTCCAACTGCGACAAGATCACCCCCGGCATGCTGATGGCCGCACTGCGCCTGAACATCCCGACGGTCTTCGTCTCCGGCGGCCCGATGGAGGCCGGCAAGGCGACCCTGGTCGACGGCACCGTGCGCAAGCTCGACCTGGTCGACGCGATCTCCCAGGCGGTCAACGAGAACGTCTCCGACGAGGACATCGCGATCATCGAGGAGAACGCCTGCCCGACCTGCGGCTCCTGCTCGGGCATGTTCACCGCCAACTCGATGAACTGCCTCACCGAGGCGATCGGCCTCTCGCTGCCCGGCAACGGCTCCGTCCTCGCCACCCACACCGCCCGCCGCGCCCTCTACGAGGCCGCCGGCCGCACCGTCGTCGAGATCACCAACCGCCACTACGGCCAGGACGACCCCTCGGTGCTGCCCCGGGCGATCGCCACCCGCGCGGCCTTCGAGAACGCCATGGCCCTCGACATCGCCATGGGCGGCTCGACCAACACCATCCTCCACCTGCTCGCCGCCGCCCAGGAGGCCGAGCTGGACTTCGACATGCGGGCCATCGACGCGGTCTCCCGCAAGGTCCCCTGCCTCTCCAAGGTCGCGCCCAACGGCTCGTACTACATGGAGGACGTGCACCGGGCCGGCGGCATCCCCGCCATCCTCGGCGAGCTGTACCGCGGCGGCCTGCTCAACGAGGACGTGCACACCGTGCACGCCGACTCGCTCTCCGAGTGGCTGAAGACCTGGGACGTCCGCGGCGGCTCGCCGTCCGCCGAGGCCGTCGAGCTGTGGCACGCCGCCCCCGGCTGCGTCCGCTCCGCCGAGGCCTTCTCGCAGTCCGAGCGCTGGGAGTCGCTGGACACCGACGCCGCCGGGGGCTGCATCCGCAGCGTCGAGCACGCCTACTCCGTCGAGGGCGGCCTCGCCGTGCTGTACGGCAACCTCGCCGAGGACGGCTGCATCGTGAAGACCGCCGGCGTCGACGAGTCGATCTGGACGTTCAGCGGCCCGGCCGTCGTGGTCGAGTCCCAGGAGGACGCGGTCGAGGCGATCCTCGCCAAGCGGGTCAAGGAGGGCGACGTCGTCGTCATCCGCTACGAGGGACCCAAGGGCGGCCCCGGCATGCAGGAGATGCTCTACCCGACCTCCTTCCTCAAGGGCCGCGGACTCGGCAAGGCCTGCGCGCTGGTCACCGACGGCCGCTTCTCCGGCGGCACCTCGGGCCTGTCCATCGGCCACGCCTCCCCGGAGGCCGCGTCCGGCGGCACCATCGCCCTGGTCGAGGACGGCGACACCATCGCCATCGACATCCCGGGCCGGCGGATCTCGCTGGAGGTGCCCGCCGAGGTCCTGGACGAGCGCCGCCGCGCGCTGGAGGCCGCCGGCGGCTACCGGCCGAAGAACCGCGAGCGCCAGGTCAGCCAGGCGCTGCGGGCGTACGCCGCGATGGCCACCTCCGCCGACAAGGGCGCCGTCCGGGACGTCGGCAAGCTCGGCTGACCCCGCCCGACCACGGCAGCACGACGAGGAGCCGTCCCGGCCACCGGGACGGCTCCTCCGCTGTTCCCGCCCGCCGGGGATAATCGGAACCGTGACCCAGGAACCCAGCCCCACCGCCCAGCCCGCCGGCGCCCCCGAGCCGGAGCCGATCCGCTGGTTCGGCACCAGCTGGGTGGAGCGCGGCGGCGACTACCGGCTCCGCCGCGTCCTCGTCCCCGTCGGCGCCCTGCTCTGTGCCGCGGCCGCCGCCCTCGTGCTGCGCTTCGCCGTCGACGGCATCCGGGTGGCCGACAACGGCGGGTTCCTCAACGGGCTGCTGGTCGCCGCCGTCGCGATCTGCTCGCTGCTCGCCGCGCTGCGCACCTGGAAGCTGCTCACCGAGGGCAAGGAGAGCCTGACCGGCTGGATGGCCGAGGAGAAGTCGCTCGGCGTGGTCTGGATCATCGGCGGGGTCGGCGCCCTGCTCGCCTACTTCGTCCGCAGCCTGCGCGAGGCCCCGGGCGAGGCCGTCCGGCGCGCCCGCTACGAGCGCGAGCTCGATCGGCACGAGCGCCGGCAGGCCAACCGCAGCGGGCGGCCCGGCGCCAGGACGCCGGGCCGGGCCAAGCGCGGGCGCTGAGCCTCAGTTCCGGCTGGCCGTGCCGCAGGCGTCGTTCGGGTTCGGGGTCCGGGTGAGGTCGTACGGGTCCTCGGTCGGCCCGGACTGGTTCGGGTCCGGTGCCTGGGCGGCCGCGAACTGGTCGAACTGCGGGTGGTAGTAGCCGTCGTGGACGTCGCACTCGCTGTTGGCGGCGTCGACCTGGTAGCGCGCGAAGTAGAGCTTGCCGGGCTCGACGTCGAACTTCGCCGGGTCGTAGAAGCGGAACGTGTCCGTGCGGCGCACCAGGGTCCGCGTCGTCCAGGTGTCCCCGGCCACGTCCTCCACCGGGGTGAGCAGGCCCACCGGCCTGGCCGCGCCGGCCCCCGGTCCGGTCGGCGCCGGGGCGTCCGACGGCCGCGGCGGCCGGGAGGGCTTGGGCGCCGTGGCGCGCTTGGCCGCGTCCGGGCCGGGCCGGAGCGGGTACACGTAGGTGAAGTCGGTGTGCACCAGCACACCCCGCTGGCCGTCCCCCTCCACGCTGATCCACCCCTGGAGCCGGTAGGTGTCGCCGACCGGGACCGCGTCGCGCGCGTCGAAACGGCTGAACCAGTTGGTGGGGTCGGACTCGGCGGAGGGCTTGGCGAGCGCCTTCTCGGCCTCCTGCCGGACCTCGGACTCAAGCATCGCCAGGGCCGCCTCCGGGCGGGCGCCGGCCAGGACCTTCGGGTCCAGATGGGCCGCGGCCAGGTACTCCTTGACCAGCCTGACCTGGTCGGCCACCTGCTGGGCGGTGAACACCCCGGTGGCCGCCGGCGGCTCCTTGGTCTCGAACGCCGCGACGCCGGTGGGCCACCCTTCGGCGGGCGACCCGGCCCACGGGTGGTCGACGGTCGGCTGCTCGGGGTCGACCGGGGGCGGTGGAGCGGTCGGCCGGGCCGTCGCCGGGGCGACCGTCGGGACGGGCGCCGTGCTCGCCGTGTCGCCGGAGCGCTTCTCGTACCAGGACCGCAGGCCGTCGATGTTCAGCGCGGCGAGCACCAGGGCGACGGCCAGCACCACGAACAGCGGCGTGCGCCACTCCAGGGAGCGCCGCGGGCGCGGGTTGCCCCACGCGTCGACCGGCCGGCCCTTGCGGGCGAACCGCTTCCTCGGCGCCGGCCCGTCGTTCACCGAGCGGCGGCCGCCCGGGTCGACCGGCGGGGTGTGCCTCCACTGCGCGGCGAGCATCCGGGTGCGGCCCGTCTGCTCCTTGACGGAGGCGCCCCGGACGAACTCCTCGTCGAGGACGAGGTCGGCGAACGGGTCCTTCCCGTCCGGTCCGGACGGGGCGTTCCCGTCCGGTTCCCGGCCCTCGGACGGGCGCGGTTCTGGATCTTCGGCGATCGGCATCGCGCCAGTATGCCGACGGGGGGTGACAGGAGTTCGATCGGGGCCACACCGGTCGGTGAACCCGCCGGCGGTGTGCGGCGATCGGTCCGGTTCGTCCCCGTCCCGGCCACCGGTCAGCCCTTCTCCCGGGCCCGCTTCACCGACCCGACCACCCCCGCGACGGTCAGCACCATGGCGGCCGGCAGCAGCGACAGCAGGAGAGCGCCGAACAGGCCCTCGTCCCCGATGAACAGCTGCACCAGGGTGTTCACCACCAGCATCCCGCCGGCCGCCGGCAGCGCCGCCTGCCAGGGGTGCTCGTTCGCCCAGCGGTGCAGCCGCCGGTCGCCGGACTCCCGGCGCAGCCGGCCGCCGACCGCGCCGACCAGGAAGAAGAAGAACAGGCCCCAGCCGGCCGGACCGGCCAGCATGCTCGACGACCAGTCCCCGTCGATCAGTTCGATCGCCAGGTCCGTCGCCCCCACCACCGCACCGACTCCCGCGGCGGTGCGCCACGGCCCCAGGGTCGCCGCGGCGACGGCGACCTGCCGGTTCTCACGTCGGGACATCTCTCCGTGTGCCATGACTCCACGGTGCGCCCGCGCCCACTCCCGGGCCATAGGGGAGAACCCGGGTTTTCGCCCTAGGGGCCGCCTTCGGACCCCCGTCGTCCGCCCGACGGGCGGGAGTCCGAGGACGGCCCCTCCCCGGACCGCCCCGGCGACGGAGGCCGGGCGGCTGCCCGCAGGGTGGACGCCGCCGCCGGCGGCGGGCGCGCGGTGCGAGGATGGCCGCGGTACCGGAACGCGGCACCGGAGGCAAGGAGCGGCCATGACCAGCAGCGCGGCGCACGGACAGAAGATCGCCTTCCTCGGCACGGGCAAGATCGGGGAGGCCCTGCTCTCCGGTCTGCTGCGGGCCGGCAAGGACCCGGGGGACGTCCTGGTGACCGCCCGCCGTCCGGAGCGGGCCGCCGAACTGGCCGACCGGTACGGGGTCGGCGTGGTGGGCAACACCGAGGCCGCCAAGCTCGCGGACACCCTGATCCTCGCGGTGAAGCCGCAGGACATGGGCACCCTGCTGGACGAACTGGCGCCGCACGTCGACCCGGACCGGCTGGTGATCTCGGCGGCGGCCGGCATCCCCACCGCCTGGTTCGAGGCCCGGCTGGCGGCCGGCACCCCGGTGGTCCGGGTGATGCCGAACACGCCCGTCCTGGTCGACGAGGGCATGAGCGTCATCTCCGGCGGCTCGCACGCCACCGAGGCGCACCTGGAGCGGGCGGAGGAGATCTTCCGCTCGGTCGGCAAGGCGCTGCGGCTGCCCGAGTCCCAGCAGGACGCGGCGACCGCGCTGTCCGGCTCCGGCCCGGCGTACTTCTACTTCCTGGTCGAGGCGATGACCGACGCGGGCATCCTGCTCGGCCTGCCCCGGCAGGTGGCGCACGACCTCATCGTGCAGTCGGCGATCGGCGCCTCGGTGATGCTGCGGGACTCCGGCGAGCACCCGGTGAAGCTGCGCGAGGCGGTCACCTCGCCGGCCGGCACCACCATCGCGGCCATCCGCGAGCTGGAGAACCACGGGGTGCGGGCGGCCCTGCTGGGCGCCCTGGAGGCGGCCCGGGACCGCTCCCGGGAGCTGGCCTCCGGCGGCAGGTGACCGCGGCGGACGGACACGCCTTAGGGTCGAACACATGACCTATGAGCTGGTGATCTTCGACAACGACGGTGTGCTGGTGGACAGCGAGCCGCTCTCCAACCGCCTGCTGGCCGAGTACCTGACCGAGCTGGGCTACCCGACCACGATCGAGGACTCCTACCGGGACTTCATGGGCACCGCCGCGCACCGGGTGCACGACGTGATCGCCGAGCGGTACGACGGCGCCCGGCTCCCGGAGGGCTTCGACGACGCCTTCCACGGCCGGGTCTTCGACGCCTTCGCCACCGGGCTCGCCGCCGTCCGGGGCGCGGAGGCGCTGCTGAAGGAACTCCAGCGGCGCTCCGTGCCCTACTGCCTGGCCTCCTCCGCCCACCACAGCTGGATCCGTGCCGCGCTGGACACCACCGGCCTGCGCGGCCACCTCGCGGAGGAGCGGATCTTCAGCGCCCAGGACGTCGGCGTGGGCAAGCCCGCGCCGGACCTCTTCCTGCACGCGGCCCGCACCCTGGGCGTCGACCCGGCGGCCTGCCTGGTGCTGGAGGACAGTCCCAACGGCGTGCTCGCCGCCCGCGCGGCCGGCATGGACGTCTACGGCTACACCGCGCTGACCGACCCGGCGAAGCTCACCGCGGCCGGCGCCACCGGGCTGATCGCCGACCTCGCCGAGGTCCCCGCCCTGCTCGACCGGCGCCGGTAGCCCCGCCCGCGGCACCCTCCGGTCGCATGCCGGCCGTCGCCGGCCGTCGCCGGTCGTACGCCGGTCGTACGCGGGTCGTGCGCACCCCCTCCCGCGATCGCCCGTCCGGCCCTACGATCTCGCCTCACCACCGCCGTACCGGCCAGTAGCGAGGTGCATGTGCGAACCGAGGACGCCGACCACGCCGATCGTCCCGCGAACCCGGCGATCACGCCCGGCCTCCGGGCCGGGCGGGCCGCGCTGGCCGCGGGCTTCCTGCTCCAGGGCGTCACCTTCGCCCTGCTGGTGACCTGCATCCCGGAGATCCAGGACCGGTACGGGCTGAGCGACGCGCTGCTGCCGCTCTTCCTGGCCGCCGTGCCGGTCCTGGCCGGCGTGGGGTCGATCGCCTCCGAGCGGCTCGTCCGCCGGACCGGCGCGCGGGCCGTGCTGCGGGTGGTCCAGCCGGCCGTCTGCGTCACCCTGGCCGCCGTCGGCCTCGGCGACGCGCTCTGGCAGCTGGCGCTCGCCCTCGGCGCCTTCGGGCTGCTGGTCGGCGCGCTGGACGCCAGCATGAACATGCTCGGGGTCGGCCTCCAGCACCGCTTCGGCCGCTCCGTGATGCTCGGCTTCCACGCCGCCTTCAGCCTCGGCGGCATCCTCGGCGCGGCCGTCGCCGGCCTCGGCGCGCACTACGACCTCGGCCTGCCGGTGCTGTTCGGGACGGCGGCCGCGGTGATCGCCCCGATGGCGCTGCTGGCCGGCCGTCGGCTCGCCGGGCCCGCCGAGCTCGGCGACGCCGTCCGGGAGGCCGCCGAGGCCGCCGCCCGGACGATCCCCTGGCGCCCGCTGCTGCCGCTCTGCCTGGCGATGGCCTTCGCGTACATCGCCGACGCCTCGGTCTCCAACTACAGCGTCAAGTACCTGACCGACGGGCTGGACAGCCCCGAGGACGTCGCCAAACTCTCCTACCTCGGCTACATGGTGGCGATGCTGCTCGGCCGGGCGCTCGGCGACCGCGCGGTGCAGCGCTGGGGCGCCGTCCCGGTGGTGCGCGGCGGCGCCGCCCTGGCCGCGCTCGGCTTCGCGGCGGCCGCCGCCGCGCCGGGCGCCTGGGCCGGGATCGCCGGGTTCACCGTGCTGGGCCTCGGGATCTGCGCGATCATCCCGCAGGTCTTCGCGGCCGGCGGACGGCTCTTCCCGGCGGACTCGGACGCCGCCGTGGCCCGGCTCAACCTGTTCAACTACGTCGGCTTCCTGATCGGTTCGCCCCTGGTGGGCGCCCTGGCGGACGCGAGCTCGTACCGCTGGGCGCTGCTCGCACCGATGCTGCTGGTGCTGGCCGTCCTGCCGCTCGCCGACCGCTTCGCCCCGACCCCGGCCCCCGCGGTCCCGGCCCCGGCGCCCGCGCCGACGGGGGCCGACCGGGCCGGGGCCTGACGCCCGTACCACCGGCGTTCAAGGACCCGTTGCCCGGCCGGGCCGCCCCCACCCACTACGGTGGACGCCATGCCCGAAGCCGAGCGTGACACCTCCTGCGGCCTGCACCTCTTCTGGGACGAGGAGGTCACCGCCTACGACTTCGGCCCGGGCCACCCGATGGACCCGACCCGGCTGGCGCTCACCATGCGCCTGGTGGAGGATCTCGGCCTCGCCGCCGGACCGGGTGTCACCGTCCGCTCCGCGCCGCCCGCCGGCGAGTCCACCCTGCGCCTGGTGCACACCGCCGCGTACGTCGAGGCGGTCAAGTACGCGGCCGCCCACCCCGAGCGGCAGGACGTGCGGCACGGCCTCGGCACCGACGACAACTGGGCCTTCCCCGCCGTCCACTCCGCCTCCGCGCTGATCGCCGGCCAGTCCGTCGCCGCCGCCGAGGCCGTCTGGCGCGGCGAGACCCCGCACGCGGTCAACTTCGCCGGCGGCCTGCACCACGCCATGCCCGACCGCGCCTCCGGCTTCTGCGTCTACAACGACCCGGCGCTCGCCATCGCCCGGATGCTCGAACTCGGCGCCGAGCGGATCGCCTACGTCGACGTCGACGTCCACCACGGCGACGGCGTCCAGGAGGCCTTCTGGAACGATCCCCGGGTGCTCACCGTCTCGCTGCACGAGCACCCCGCCACCCTCTTCCCGCAGACCGGCTGGGCCACCGAGACCGGCGGCCCCGGCGCCGAGGGCTCCGCCGTCAACCTCCCGCTGCCGGCGGGCACCGGCGACACCGGCTGGCTGCGCGCCTTCCACGCCCTGGTGCCCGAGCTGCTCGCCGCCTTCCGCCCGCAGGTCATGGTCACCCAGCACGGCGCCGACACCCATCTGGAGGACCCGCTCGCCCACCTCGCGGTCACCGTGGACGCCCAGCGGGCCATCGCCCAGGAGCTGCACGCGCTGGCCCACGAGCACGCCGACGGCCGCTGGATCGCCCTCGGCGGGGGCGGCTACGCGGTCGTCGACGTCGTCCCGCGGACCTGGACCCACCTGGTCGCCACCGCGGCCGGCCGCCCGGTCGACCCGGCCACCGAGACCCCCGAGTCCTGGCGCGCCGAGGTCTACCGGCGCACCCGCCGCCCGGCCCCGCTGCGGATGACCGACGGCGCCCGTCCGGTCTGGCGGGACTTCGACGCGGGATACGATCCGGCGGACCGCCTCGACCAGGCGATCCTGGCCACCCGCCGCGCCGTCCTGCCGCACCACGGCCTGATGCCCTGACCCGGGCGGCCGAACCGGTGCCACCGCTTGTGAAGACCTGGTGCGCGGTCGCGTTCCGTGCGCACGCCGACTAGTGCAGACCGCCGATCGGCTACGTACTGCAACGGACTTATCCCTCACCGTACGAGGACTGCGCTTCTCCCTCTTCCCACTGGTACCACCCATAACTACTCTGGGGATACACGTGTGCCGGTGGAGTCACCGGAGGGGAAGCCGGTGCCTTGCACACGGGTAAGGGTCGGGTGATGGTCATGAGTTCCGGCGAACGCCCCTTGCAGGACGTCGTCTTCCTGACCGTGGCCGAGGTGGCCGCGGTCATGCGGGTCTCCAAGATGACGGTCTACCGGTTGGTGCACAGCGGTGAGCTGCCCGCCATCCGGGTCGGCCGCTCGTTCCGGGTGCCCCAGCAGGCAGTGCACGAGTACCTCAAGGAGTCCTACGTGCGGCTTGAGAGCGCGTAGGCGGGCCGGTCCGGGTACGGGGTCCACCACGGTGGACCCCGTGTCCGTTCGCCCCGGATTCGCCTTGAGTTCGCCCGCCTCGGGGAGCGCGATTACGGCCCTGGGCGTGTGGAATGTAGGCTAGGCCCTCCGTCAGTCGTATGGACTCCGTCTCTCACGGGCGAGAGTCTCAGTGAGCGAGGGTTGTTCCGTGGGCTCTGTCATCAAGAAGCGTCGCAAGCGTATGGCCAAGAAGAAGCACCGCAAGCTTCTGAAGAGGACCCGCGTTCAGCGTCGCAACAAGAAGTAAGCGCCCCCGGGCCGCGCCTCGCGCGCCCAGCGCTTCGCACCGCCCGCCCCGGCCTCCACGGCCTGGGCGGGCGGTGTCGTTTCCCGGCCCGCAAGGGTGGCGCGGTACGGTGCACGCAGGCCTCCCGGGCCGAGGAATGGGGTGCAGCGCTGTGGGAACGGTCGTGCTCGTCACCGGCGTGGCCCGTCACCTCGGCGCCCGCTTCGCCGCCGAGCTGCGCCGCCGGCCGGGGGTGGACCTGGTGGTCGGCGTGGACGTGCAGCCGCCGCGCCCGGCGCTGCGCGCGCTCGCGGAGCCGGACGGGCCCGCCGCGCCGTACCGCTTCCACCAGCTCGACCTGCGCCGCCCCGCCGTGGCGCGGGTGATCGCCGAGCACGGCGTCGACACGGTCGTCCACCTCGCGGTCAGCGCCACCGGCCTGGGCTCCACCCACCGCTCCGCGGTGAAGGAGTCCAATGTGATCGGCACCATGCAGCTGCTCGGCGCCTGCCAGAAGGCGCCGGGGGTGCGGCGGCTGGTGGTGAAGTCGACCACCGGCGTCTACGGCTCGGCGCCGCGCGACCCGGCGGTGTTCACCGAGCGGACCCAGCCGAAGGTGCTGCCGGGCGGCGGCTTCGCCAAGGACGCCGTCGAGGTGGAGGGCTACGTCCGCGGCTTCGCCCGGCGCCGCCCGGACGTCGCGGTCACCGTGCTGCGGTTCGCCAACATCGTCGGCCCGGGCGCCGACACCCCGCTGAGCGACTACTTCGCGCTGCCGGTGCTGCCGACCGTCCTCGGCTACGACCCCCGGCTGCAGTTCGCCCACGAGGACGACGTGGTCGAGGTGCTCTGCCGGTCCTCCTTCCCGGCCGGGCCGGGCACCGTGAACACCGGCACCTTCAACGTCGCGGGGGAGGGCGTGCTGCTGCTCTCCCAGTGCGCCCGCCGGCTGGGCCGGCCGACCCTGCCGCTGCTGCTGCCCGCCGTCAGCTGGATGGCCGGGCTGGCCCGGCAGACCCGGCTGGTCGACGTCTCGCCCGAGCAGCTGCGGCTGCTGACCCACGGCCGGGTGGTGGACACCGCGCGGCTGCGCGAGGCGTTCGGCTACCGCCCGGCGTTCACCACCCCGGAGGCCTTCGCGGACTTCGCCGCCGCGCAGTCGCCGGGCCTGCTGCCGCCGCGGCGGCTGACCGCCGTCACCGACGGCCTGGCCGCGCTGCTGGCCGGGCCCGCCGCCGGTGCCGCCACCTCCGCCCGACCGCACCGACCCAGGAGCTGAACCCGCATGAGTGCCGCCGCCGAGAACGCGCCGGGCGAGGCGAAGGTCATCCCGATCGAGTCCGCCCCGAGCTGGACCGAGCCGCCGGCCGGCGGCCCCGGCCTGGCCGACCGGGTCGCCGACGCCGTCGGCGGCGCGCTGGCCGGGCGGCTCGGCGCCGCCGCGACCCAGGCGTTCGGCAAGGGCTGGGAGGACCGGGCGGCCGACGGCCTGTCCTTCCTGCGCCGCCGGATCACCGGCGACTACGAGGTCGACGAGTTCGGCTTCGACCGGGAGCTCACCGAGGAGGTGCTGCTCGGGCTGCTGCGGCCGCTGGCGGAGAAGTACTTCCGGGTGGAGGTGCGCGGGATCGAGAACATCCCGGCCGAGGGCGGTGCGCTGATCGTCGCCAACCACTCCGGGACGATCCCGCTGGACGCCCTGATGACCCAGGTGGTGATACACGACCACCACCCGAACCGGCGGCACCTGCGGATGCTCGCCGCCGACCTGGTGTTCGTGCTGCCGGGCGTCAACGAGCTGGCCCGCAAGGCCGGGCACACCCTGGCCTGCAACGAGGACGCCCGGGCGCTGCTGGAGCGCGGCGAGCTGGTCGGGGTCTGGCCGGAGGGCTTCAAGGGGATCGGCAAGCCGTTCGCCGAGCGGTACAAGCTGCAGCGGTTCGGCCGGGGCGGCTTCGTCTCCTCGGCGCTGCGGGCGGGGGTGCCGATCGTGCCGTGCTCGATCGTCGGGGCGGAGGAGACCTATCCGATGATCGGGAACCTCAGGACGGTGGCCCGGTTGCTGGGCCTGCCGTACGTGCCGATCACGCCGACCTTCCCGTGGCTGGGGCCGCTAGGGGCGGTGCCGCTGCCGACCAAGTGGATCATCGAGTTCGGCGAGCCGATCGCCACCGACCGGCACCCGGCGGAGGCGGCGGACGACCCGATGCTGGTCTTCGACCTCGCGGACGAGGTGCGGGAGACCATTCAGCACACGCTCTACCAGCTGCTGGTGCAGCGGCGGTCGGTGTTCTTCTGACGGCCCGCCCGGGTCGGCCGAGCACCCGGATCGGCCCGCCCGGGTGCGCCTCCCGGGCCGACCGACGCGGGCGGGCCCCGGCGGACAGGGTGTCCGCCGGGGCCGTGCCGTCCTCCTGGGCCCGTCAGCCGCCGAGGATCCGCAGACCGGGCAGCAGGCCCGGGATCAGCGGGGGCACCTCGACGCCCTGCTGGGCGGCATCGCCGCTCGCGGCGCTCGGTGTCCCGCCCGGTGCGGCCGGGGACTGGTCCGGCGCCGGCGCCGGGGCGGCGGCGTCCGCGCTGGGCGAGGGCTTGGCGCCGGTGAGCCCGTTGGTGAGGTCGTCGACCAGTCCGCCGACCGGGGCCGGGACGAGGTTGCCCGGGCCGCCCGTGAGCGGTGCGGCCGGCGCGGCGGGGGCCGCCGGGGCGGCGGGGACGCCGCCCTGGGGCGGGACCTGCGGGGCACCGCCCGGCCTGCCGCCGACCGCGCCGCCCGCCGGGCCGCCGGTGGCGGCGCCCTGGGTGGCCGCCTCGC